>JBBSII010000014.1:0-17539 GCA_038232175.1 Thermomicrobiales bacterium | reverse complement strand
GACCTCGCCAACTCCGGCGCGGTGCCGACGGCCGCCGAGTTCGACGTCATCAAAACGGAGGGCACCGGCCCCCTCGACCTCTTCAACACCGGTCGCCTCGGCTTCGCGGGCCTCAACAACGGCCAGTTCCAGATCGTTGACAAGGCGGGCGTCAAGTTCGGCCTGATCCACAACCCGCAGGTGCCGGGCGAGGATGTCGTCACGAACGGTTGGACGTTGCAGCTTGGCATTCCCACCGCGAGCAAGAACAAGGACGCCGCGTGGGAATACCTCAAGTGGATGACCACGGAGCCGGGGCAGAAGTTCCTGATGCTGCAAAACCACGGCTTCACGCCCACCATCCCCGCCTTGTGGAAGGAGCATCCCGCCGCCGCCGACCCGCGTCTGCAGTTCTTCTTCAAAATCCTCGAAACGCGGCAGGTCTGGGAGTTCGCCGGTCGCTTCCCCTACTTCGGCAAGGTCACCCGCACCTCGCAGGAACTGCTCGACAAGATTTATCTGGGCAAGGTGAAGCGCGGCGACATCAAAGCCGAACTCGACGCGCTCGTCCCTCCCACCCAGAAGGTCCTCGATGAGGAGCGGGCGAAACTGAAAGTGTAGTGGGCAGTGGGCAGAAGCCGGATCTCCATTACTGCTCACTGCCCACTGCCCACGAAGGAGTTTGTGATGAGGCGTATTGCGCGGCGCGAGGCGATCGAGGGGTACATCGGCATCCTGCCGTGGCTCCTCGGCTTCGTCGTGTTCACGGCGGGGCCGCTTCTCGCCTCGCTCGTGCTCAGTTTCACGGACTGGCGGATCACCGTCGCGCCGCGCTGGGTCGGGCTGCACAACTACATCAAAATCTTCACGGACGACCGCGACTTCTGGCAGGCGATGCGCGTCACCTTCACGTATGTCGCGCTGACGCTGCCGCTGAACCTCGTGGCGGGGCTGGCGCTGTCGCTCCTCCTCAACCAGAAGGTGCGTGGCATCCGCTTCTTCCGCACCGTCTTCTACTTCCCGTACGTCCTCTCCGGCGTCGCCGTCTCGCTGATGTGGCTCTGGCTCCTCAACCCGGAGTACGGCGTCGTCAATGTGCTGCTCGAACGGGCGCACATCCCCGGCCCCGGCTGGTTCTACAGCACCAGTTGGGCGCTGCCGAGCGTCGTGCTGATGAACCTGTGGCGCGTCGGTGGCAGCACGATCATCTACCTCGCGGGGCTGCAAAACATTCCGACCGCGCTGTACGAGGCCGCCGCATTGGACGGCGCGGGCTTCTGGGCGCGGCTGCGGTTCATCACGCTGCCGATGCTCACGCCGACGATCTTCTTCCAACTTGTCGTCGAGTTGATCGACGCCTTCCAGGTCTTCACCGCTGTCTACGTTATCACGGACGGCGGGCCGCTCCGCTCCACCCTCTTCTACATGCTCTACATGTTCCGCACAGGGTTCGTGGATTTCGAGATGGGGTACGCTTCCGCGCTCGCGTGGATTCTCGGCGTCATCATCCTCTTCTTCACCGCGCTCGTCTTCAAGAGTTCGCCCCTGTGGGTCTACTACGAGTCCGAAAGCCGGGGGACGAATGGCTAGCTGCAAACCATCAGAACGGCAGGTCGAAACCATATGAACCGCGAAGGCGCGAAGGGCGCGAAGAGAGAAAGAAGAGGGAAAATGAGTAATGACGTTCTCCGCTTTCCTTCGCGTCCTTCGCGCCTTCGCGGTTCAATGCTTTGGGGGATTCGGTAATGGGCACGAAGGCGATCAAGGCGACCCTGCCACACGCGGAGACGCGGGCGGTGCAGTCGTGGGGGCAGCGCGCCAACGGGTTCGTGGTCTACGTCACTCTCATCGTGCTCGCCGTCATCATGGTGGGTATTCCCATCGGGTGGATGGCGGCGACGGCGCTAAAGGAGCGGACGCAAATCTTCGCCTACCCGCCGGTCTACCTGCCGCACCCGGTCCGCTGGGCGAACATCACCGATGTCTTCCACGCGATGCCATTCCTCCGGTTCTCGCTCAACTCGCTCTTCCTCGCGGTTATGAACATCATCGGGCGGGTGCTCTCGTGCAGCATCGTCGCGTTTGCCTTCGCGCGGTTGCGGTTTCCGGGGCGGAACTTCCTCTTCGTGCTGCTCATCTCGACCCTGATGATCCCGCACCAGATCGTCCTCATCCCGCAGTACGTCCTGTTCGACAAACTCGGCTGGGTCGGTACCTACCTGCCGCTGATCGTGCCGTCCTTCTTCGGGCACCCCTTCTTCATCTTCCTGATGCGCCAGTACATCATGACGATCCCGCGCGAGTTGGATGAAGCGGCCCGCATCGACGGCGCATCGACGCTGGACATCTTCCTCAAAATTATCCTGCCGCTCTGCAAAGCGCCGCTCGTCGTGATCGCCGTGCTGACCTTCCTCTGGAGTTGGAACGACTTCCTCAACCCGCTCATCTACCTGACGAACTTCGACAACTTCACGATCCAACTCGGCCTGAACATGCTCAAGCAGCGGTATAACGTGCAGTGGAACCTCATCATGGCCGGCGCGCTGGTCGCCGTGACGCCGTGCATCATCGTCTACTTCCTCGCGCAGAAGTACCTGATCGGCGGCATCGCCAGCGTCGGGTTGAAGGACTGATGGCCACGCGGCTTGCCGCGCCCCCGCGCCCGCGCGTTCGCCCGATGTGGCTCCGAAGGGTGGTCGCCGCGCTCGCCGTTGCGTTCACCATTGGGGTTCCGCTCCGGGCTGCGCTGCCGACCGCGCCGCGCGGCCCGGACACGCCCGTGAGCGCGCCGATTCAACCACGCCGCGCGCTCGCCGCCGCCGTGCTCGATGGACGAGTCTATGCGTCGGGTGGCTGGAGCGGTGAGGCGACGCAACTCGCCACGGTCGAAGTGCGCGACCCCGCTTCGGGCCGGTGGCGCGCATCGCCGCCGCTGACGGTGGCGCGCAGCCAGCATGGCATGGTCGCGGCGGACGGCAGGCTCTGGGTCGTCGGCGGGTGGAGCGCGAGCGCCGGGTTGGTGCCCGCCGTTGAGGCATGGCGACCCGACGCGCTCGCATGGACGACGGTGACGCACCTGCCGACCCCCCGGCGCGAACCGGCGGTCGCGGTGCTCGGTCGGTCAATCGTCGTCGCGGGCGGCTTCAACGGGATCAATGATGGCGACATGGAGGGATACTCGGACCGCGTCGAGGCGTATGACCTCGACAGCAGGCAGTGGCGCACCCTCGCGCCGTTGCCGACGCCGCGCCGGGGGCTGACGATGGTCGCGGTCGGCGACATGCTCTACGCGCTCGATGGGTTCGCCGGCGACGGGGGCTACCTGAACCGCGTCGAGCGGTACGACCCGCGTGCCGACCGCTGGACAACGCTCGACTGGTCGATCACCCCGCGCACATGGGCGGCGTCGGTCGTGGTCGATGGCGCGATCCTCCTCATCGGCGGCTACAACCGCGACGGCGCGCTCGGTCTCGTGGAGCGCATCAACCCCGCGACGGGCGTGGTCTGCAACCCACCGCCGCTCCATCTGCCGCGCGCGTGGCTCGCCGCCGTGGCGGTGCCGGACGGGGTGCTGACCCTCGGCGGCGAGGAGGCGACGCGCATCGGCGGGGTGGTGGAGATGGCGATGGCGGCGTGTGTGACCACGCGGTGACGGGTGGAGGGGAGGGGAGCAGTATGGATGAGGCCGATGTGCTCCGTCGGGCGCGCGGCGCGCTGCTCGGTGTCGCGATCGGGGACGCGATGGGCGCGCCGGTCGAGGGGCGCACGGCGGCGGAAATCCGCGCGCAGTACGGGGCGCTGACGGGATTCATCGGCGATGCGGCGGTCGGCACGGACGACACGGACTTCACGCTGTTCAACGCTTACCTCCTCACAACATATGGCGCGGCAATCACGCGCGCGGATGTCGAGGCCGAGTGGCGGGACAAATTGCTCGCGCCGGGGCGGGCCTACCGCCCGGGCGGCTTCAGCGATGTCGTCTCGACGCGCAACCTCGCGGCGGGCCTCCACGCCCCCGCATCGGGCGCGTTCAACCATCAGATGTGGAGCGATGGCGTGGCGATGGCGATCAGCCCCGCAGGGATCATCGCGGCGGGGAAGCCGGAGACTGCGGCGCGACTGGCGGAGACGCTGGGGAGCATCTCGAACGGGCGCGATGGCATCTACGCGGCGCAGGCCGTCGCGGCGGCGATTGCGGTCGGCATGGTCGGCGGGACGCCGGACGCGATGTTCGCCGCCGCGCTCGATGCAGCGCTGCCCAACTCGTGGACGGGCCGTGCGCTCCGCCGTGCCGCCGCGACGGTCGCAACGCTGCCGAACGACCTCGACGCCGCGCTTGCGGAACTGAGCGACGCGCTCGTCGTCCCGTGGTGGCCGTGGGCGGACCTCGTGACAGAGGCGGCGCCGCTCGCCTTCGGGGTCTTCCTCGCGACGCGGGGCGTGGCGCGGCGGGCGATCCCGGCCGGCGTCAGCCTCGGGCGGGACGCGGACACCATCGGCGCGATCGTCGGCAGCCTGTGCGGCGCGTACGGCGGCGACGACGCCCTCCCGGCGGAGTGGATCGACCGGGCGCGCGTTTCCGCCGGGAAATGCATCGGCTTCGTTGCCGGGAGCGAGATTGCCGATGTTGCCGCCCGACTCGTCGCGCGGGTCGAGCGATGAGGGAAGGGGGTGGCCTGATGGACCGTTTCGACCGCGCATATGGCGCGCTGCTCGGATTGGCGCTCGGCGACGCGATGGGCTACCCCGCGCTCTTTCACCGCATCTTCTCCTTGCCGGAGAAGCGACGCACGACAATCTGGAATGCGAATCGCACGCTGAGCGACGAGCGGATCGGGCAGCTCTTCCTCCCCTTCACCCACCGCACCGCGCCCGAGACGCTCGCACCCGCGCCCACCGACGACACCGAATGGGCGCTCCTCTCGGCGCGCGCGATCCTCGATGGGTGGGCAGATGCGCCGGATGCGCCGCCATCGCGGGCAACCTTCCTCGCGGCGTGGGAGCGGTACGTCCTCGCCGCGCCGGAGACGGTCGTCGCGGGGTTCAGCGAGCGGGCGGCGATGGATAACCTGCGCCGTGGCCTCCTGCCACCTGCCACCGGCAACGACAATCCGCAGCACTACGACGACAGCGCGGCGGGGCGGGCCGTCATCAGCGGGATCGTCCGCGCGGGCGACCCCGGCGCGGCGGCGACACTGGCGCAGACGGACGCGGAGATCACGAACGCGGAGGACGGCATCACGGCGGCGCGGGCAATCGCGGTTGCCGTCGCGCTTCTGATAGACGGTGCGCCGCTCGCCACCGCGCTCGCCGCCGCCCGCACGGAGTTTCCCGCCGACAGTTGGATCGCCCACAACGACCGCATCGCGCGGGAATGTCTCGCGGCGGCGTCCGCGCCGCTCGATCTCGCGCTCCATCTGACGCGCCGACTGATTAACAGCGTGTACACGTTCGGGAATGTCGCGCCGGAGACGATCCCGGCGGCCTTCGTCCTCTGCGAGGCGACGGACGGCGACCTGACAATGGCGGTGCTCGTCGCGAACGCGATCCCGAAGTCTGCGGACTCGCTCCCCGCGCTCGTCGGGGCGTTGTGCGGGGCGTTGCGTGGCGCAACAGCCATCCCGCCCGCGTGGCGTGACGCGATCAATGAGGTGCGCGGCGTCTGCCTCCCCGCCCTCGCCGGAACCCGCCTGGACGACACCGCGCGCACATTGATAGAGGCGGTAGACGATGAGAAAGGGCACAAATGAACCGCGAATACTGCCCAGAGGGCACCCGGAAGGGCGCGAAGAAACACAAAGCAAACAAAGCGAAACGCCTCCTTTTCTTCTCCCGTCTTCGCGCCCTTCGCGTCTTCGCGGTTCAAGTGAATCATGGCTGAGGCATTGGCGGGGGTACGGGTACTGGATTTGTCGCGGCTGGTGGCGGGCGGGATGCTCGGCATGGTGCTGGCGGACTTCGGCGCGGAGGTCGTCAAGGTCGAGCAGCCGGGGCACGGCGACCCCTTGCGCGCCTGGACGGTGCAGGGCGAGTCGCTCTGGTGGCGCGTCTACGGGCGCAACAAGCGCGCCGTGACGCTGAACCTGCAAGCCCCTGAAGGGCAGGAGATTTTCCGCCGCCTCATCCCCCGCTTCGATGTGCTGATCGAGGCGTTCGTGCCGGGGACGATGGAGCGGTGGGGCCTCGACTGGGAGACGCTGCGGCAGTGGCACCCCGGCCTGATCCTCGCGCGCATCTCCGGCTGGGGGCAGACGGGGCCGGACGCCGCCCGCCCCGGCTTCGGCACCCTCGTCGAAGCGGCGAGTGGCTTCGCGGCGATGAACGGCGAGCCGGACGGCGCGCCGATTGTCCCCGCGTACCCGCTCGCGGACATGACGACCGCGCTCTACGGCTACGGCGCGATCATGACCGCCCTCTACCACCGCGACGTGCACAACGGCGCGGGACAGATGATCGACCTCTCGCTGTTCGAGTCGATCTTCTCCACGCTCGGCCCGCTCGCCGCCGAATATGCCCAGCATGGCGTCGTGCGGGGGCGGCAGGGGAGTCGGTCGCGCAACGCGGGGCCGCGCGGCGTGTACAAGACGGCTGACGGCGCGTGGATCGCCGTCAGCGCGTCCACCCCGACGATGGCCGAGCGGTTCATGCGCGCCTACGATCTCGGTGAGATGCTGGGCGACCCGCGCTTCGCCACGAACGAGGCGCGCGTCCACCACGGAGAGGAGTTGGATGCCGCCGTCACCGAGGCGATTGGTAGCCGCACCCTCGCGGAGAACCGGGCGATCATCGCGTGGCACCAGTTGACCGCCCAGCCCGTCCAGACCATCGCGGCGATCACCGATGACCCGCACTGGCGGGCGCGCGACCTCCTTGTGGACGCAGAGGACGACGCGGGTAGCGTGCGGATGCATCACGTCGTCCCGCGCCTCTCCGAGACGCCCGGCGCGATCCGCTGGCCCGGTCGCCCCGTCGGCGCGGACAACTACGCCCTCTACGGCGACGAACTTGGCATCCCGGACGATGCGTTGGCACGGCTGACGGAGCGGGGCGTGATCTGACGCAAGGAGGCACACATGCAACCATGGCGGAGCGCGATTACCGATGCGGACGCGGAGCACGTCTGGAACCGGGGCTACGATGTCACGGACTTGATGCGGCACGCGACGTACGCGGACGTCCTCTTCCTGCTGCATCAGGCGCGGTTGCCAACGGAGGGCGAGCGCCGCCTGCTGGACGCGATGCTGATTGCCTGCGCGGATCACGGGCCGTCCTCTCCCTCCGCGCTGGCGGCGCGGGTCGTGGCGAACGGCAACCGGCGCGGCGTGGAGGCGGCGGTTGCCGCCGGGGTGCTGGCGATTGGCGACGCGCACGGCGGCGCGGGCTACGCCTGCATGGAACTGATCGCGGAGGGTATCGCGACGGCGGCGGCCGAATCCATCCCGCACGCGGAGGCGGCGGAACGAATTGTGGCGCGGTTTATCACGGCGGGCGAGCGGCTCCCTGGCCTCGGCCACCGTTCCCATAAAGGCGCAGACCCGCGCGCGACGGTGCTCTTCGACATGGCGCGGGAATCCGGAGTCGCGGGCGCGGGGGTGGACTTCATCCTCGTGTTGCAGGCCGTCGCGGGTGCGCGGATCCGCCCCCTGCCGATCAACGTGGACGGCGCGTTCGCCACCGTGCTCCATGACCTCGGCTTCCCGCCACCAATGGCGAAGTTGCTCTTCATCGTCGGGCGCGTCGGCGGCCTAACGGCGCAGGTAATGGAGGAACTGACGCGCGAGCGACCGATGCGCGCCCGCGTCCCCGTTTCATACGACGGGCCGGAGCCGCGCCCCTATCCGAGTTCGAAGCGAGATTAAATGGGCGCCTCTGCGGTGTGCTATGCTGCCGCGTGCAGACGGGTAGCGCGAAAGGGGGCGGCGCGTGCGGGTCTTCATCTCGGCGGACATGGAGGGGGTGACGGGCCTCGTCGCTGCGTCGGAGTTGCTGCCGGACGGCCCCGACTATCCCCGCTTCCGCGCCCTGATGACCGCCGACGTGAACGCCGCCATCGACGGTCTGACCCAGGGCGGCGCGGCGCACATCCTCGTCTGCGACGCGCACAATAACAGCCGGAACATCCTCATCGAGGACCTCCACCCGCCCGCGCGCCTGATCCGGGGCGGGACGAAGCCGCTCGGCATGATGGAGGGGATCGACGATTCGTTCGCCGCCGCCTGCTTCGTCGGCTACCACGCGATGTTCGGCACGCACCGCGCCATCGCGGACCACACATGGGACCCGTACGCCGTGCAGGCCGTGACGATCAACGGGCGCGGCGTGGGGGAGATCGGCCTGAACGCGGCGCTCGCGGGTTGGTTCGGTCTGCCCGTCGCCCTCGTCACCGGCGACGACGCGACGGCGCGCGAGACGGCGGACGTGCTGCCGTGGGCCGAGCGCGTCATCGTCAAGGAGGCGAAGGGACGGTTCGCGGCGGATTGCCTGCTCCCGGAAGCGGCGCAGACTCTGATCCGCGACGGTGCGGCGAATGCACTGGCGCACCTCGGGCGCATGGAGCCGTGGCGCATCGCCGGCGCGACAGCGATCGCCATTGCGTTCTTCACGGCGGGGCAGGCGGAGCGGGCGGCGTGGGTTCCCGGTACCGACTTAACCGCGCCGCGCGTCGTCACCTGCCGGGGCGCGGATTTCTGGGAGGCATACCGCGCCTACCGGGCTGCCGTCTACCTCGGTGGCGACGTGAAGGTATTTTGAACCGCGAAGGCGCGAAGGACGCGAAGGAGGGAGGAGAATGAGAAACCAAACTTCTGTTTTTCTCTTCCCTCTTCGCGTCCTTCGCGCCTTCGCGGTTCAATCGTTTCCCCATGACTGCTGAGGCGGCGGCTGTCGTTGGGGCGCGGGGGACGAGCCAGCGGGCGGTGCTGGCGGTGCTGTACGCGGGGACGGCGGCGGTGTACGCGGACATGTACATCGCGCAGCCGATCCTGCCGCTGCTATCGCGCGCATTCGCCATCCGCCCGGCGACGGCGGGGCTGTCCGTCTCGGTCGTCGTCCTTGCCATTGCCCTCGCCTCCAGCGTGTACGGGCTGCTCAGTGACGCGGTTGGGCGCAAGTCGGTGATGGTCTGGAGTTGCCTACTGCTGACGATCCCGACGCTCCTTTGCGCGGTCGCGCCGTCGTTCCCGCTGCTGCTCGTCGCGCGTGGTGTGCAGGGGCTGCTCATTCCGGGGCTGTCCGGGGTCGCGGTGGCGTATCTGGGCGACCGATTCAGTGGCGCGGAACTCGGCGGGGTCGTTGGGCGGTACGTCGGCGCGAGCGTGGCGGGGTCGCTCACCGGGCGGGTGCTCAGCGGTTTCATGGCGGATCACTTCTCGTGGCGCGCGCCGTTTGCCCTCTTCGCGGTCGTGACGCTCGTGGCGGCGGTGGCGATGGCGCGGGTGCTGCCGCAGGATCGCATTGTCGGTACGGTGCAGTGGCGCGGTGCGTACGGCGGCATGTTCAACCACTTCCGCAACCGGCAACTGCTCGGCGCGTTCCTGATCGGAGGCACGCTCTTCTTCGCGTACATCGGCATCTTCACCTACCTGCCGTACTACCTCATCGGCGCGCCCTTCCACCTCTCGACGGGCCTCGTCTCCAGCGTCTACATCGTCTATCTGACGGGCGTCATCACCTCGCCGCTCGCGGGCCGCCTCGCCCACCGCATGACGCGCCCGGTAATCCTCGCGATGGGCATGGTGATCGCGGGCGTCGGCATCGCGGGGACGCTCGTGGTATCGCTCCCCGTGATCGTCGTCAGCCTGATCGTGCTCTGCGGCGGGATGTTCGTCGCGCAATCGACCGCGCCGACCTTCGTCAACCTCACCGCGCGGGAGGCGAAGGGGAGCGCGAGCGCCCTCTACCTCGCCTTCTACTACACCGGCGCGACGTTCGGCTCCGTCCTCCCCGGCTTCGCGTGGCAGGCGTGGGGCTGGCCGGGTGTGACGATCACCTGCGGCGTCAGCCTTGGCTTTGGCCTGCTGGCGGACTGGTTGCTCTGCCGGGGGCAGCGTAACGAGAATGAGGAAAGGTTCACCATGACCTGACGGGTGCCCACGGTCAGATGGCGAGGTCGCGCCGCCTGAAGACCGCCAGCGCGATGACGAAGAGCGCCAACGTCACGATGAGCAGCGCGGCGACGTGCGCGAGGTTCAGCCCGTGCCGGAGCGGTTCACCGTCGGTGTAGAGGTAGAAGGGTGACACTTTCGCGATTGGCTTCAGCCCGCTGACGAGCAACGAGAGGGACTGCACGAGGTAGCCCGTCACCGCGACCGCCGCGCTCACGCCGAGCGTCATCCCGCGCTTGCCCGTCGCACAACCGAGCGCGAGCGCAAACGCGCCGAACCAGAAACCGAGCAGCACCACGCTCACGGTTGCCGCCGCGAGCCGCCCGCCACCGATCTGCATGCCGACGGCAGCCGCCCCGACAAGGAGCGTGAGCCAGAGCAGCAGGCCGAGGGCGCAGAGGAGCAGACAGAGGGCGAGGGCCTTCTCCCGAACGACCCGCCCGCGCGCCACGGGATAGGAGAGCAGGAGATCGAGCGTGCCACCCTCCTCCTCCCCGGCGATGGCGTTCGCGCCGAGCGCGATGGCGTAGATGAGGAAGATGAGCGGGATGATGAGCGCGAAAAGCCGCGCCTGCAAGTATCCGGCGGGCGAAACGAGGTCGAGTTGCGTGCCGCCGATCAGCGCCTTCACGCCGTCTGGCAGGCTTTGCAGCGTGCGATTGAGGTCCGGGCTTTCCCGGATCGTCGGATAGACGGCGAGCACAAGCGCGCTGAGCGCGATCAGGCCGATTCCGTACCAGAGTGCCGGGCGCAGTTGGTCGCGCAGGCTCTTGAGCCAGATATTACGCAGCATCGCGTTTTTCCTCCGTGTAATAGGCGAGAAAGATCGCTTCGAGGTCCGGTTCATGGCTCGTGATCCGCTCCACCTCGAAGCGGGCGACCGCCTTGACGAGCGCGTCCATGGAACCGGTGACGACGCATTGCAGGACCGGGCCATCCACGGTGAGATCGTGCACGCCGGTCAGGTCACGGAAGGCGTCCCGGCTGACGGGTTGAGCGAAGCGGATCTCCGTCCGATGCACCGCGCGCTCCTTCAGCGCCTCGATCTCCGCGACCATCGCCAGTTGCCCGCCCCGGATGATGCCGACGCGATCTGCGACGTGTTCCACCTCCGCCAGCACATGGGACGAGAGGAAAACGGTTCGCCCTTCCTCCCTGACCTCGCGCACCATCCGCAGGAACTCTTGTTGCACGAGCGGGTCCAGCCCGTCCGTCGGCTCGTCGAGAATCAGGAGGTCCGGGCGGGACATGAACGCCTGCACGATCCCGACTTTCTGCTTGTTTCCTTTGGAGAGGGAGCGGATCGGGCGGCCGAGGTCGAGGGTCAACCGCTCCGCGAGTGCGCGGATCACGCGGCCATCCACCCCGCCACGCAGATGGGCGAAGTACGTCAGCAACTCCCGCGCCGTCAGATGGTCATAGAGCGCGAGTTCGCCCGGCAGATAACTGATCCGGCGGCGAATCGCCGCGTCGGCTGCGCCCACGTCCGTGCCGAAGAGTTGCACGCGGCCGCGCGTCGGGCGGATGAGATCGAGCAGGAGGCGGATCGTCGTCGTCTTTCCCGCGCCATTGGGGCCGAGATAGCCGAAGATCTCCCCGGCGCGCACATCCAGGCTGATGTCCGTGATGCCGCGCTGTTTGCCATACACTTTGGTGAGCTGTTCCATGTGAATCGCGTTTTCCATCATCGCTGCTTCTCCCTCCGTTCCCGCTGCCAGCGCTCGACGAGCGCCGGAAGCTCGCGTTCATAAAAGGCGTAAAAATCGCGCATCTCTCGCAGTCGCCGGGTTGCTTCCTCATCAGCATCCGCCCGAAGCGCGAGGCCACTCTCCGCGAGTGCACGCATGGAGGTAATCAGCCCCATGCGTTCCTCCGTCGTGCGGGACCATGTATCCTCGCGGATGCGGAAGTAGTCGCGTCGCTTGCCGGGGGTGACGGCCCGCTCGACGAGGCCGACCTGTACGAGCAGGCGAACGGTGGTGCTGATCGAGGCTTTGCTCGCCTGTAATGCGGCGGCAAGTTCGCCGGGTGACTGCTGCGGCGGGCCGCAGATGAGCAACCAACCGAGAACGCGGCCCGCCATCCGCGGCAGCCCAAGATGCTCGATCACGCCCCCCGCCTGCTCCACGAACATCTGCTCCGCCATTATTACCTGCTCATCTTCCATGCAACCTCCATTTCTCCTCCGAGTTTAGTATGTTCATTCTATTCAGTCAATACTGAACAAAACGATCTTTCCATTGCCTTTCCCAACTGTGCGATTTCCGGCTACACTGCGCGGTACACGACCGACGGGTATGCGTGATGGCAGATGAGGAGGACGCGGCATGGCGGAGACGATTGCAGTTATTGGGTTAGGGGCACTTGGCGAGCCGATCGCGGCGACGCTCATTAAGGCGGGATTTCACACGCTCGTCGTGCCGCACCAGAGCCGCGTCTCGGCGGAACGGCTCGCGGCGCAGGGCGGGACGATTGTCGACACGCCGAAAGAGGCGGCGGCGCAGGCCAACTTCGTCCTCACCTGCGTGCCGGACGGGCCGGAACTGACCGAGACCGCCCTCGGTGCGAACGGCATCATCGAGGGCGCGAAGGCGGGCACGGTCGTCATCGACATGAGCACCGTCTCCCCGACCTACACGCGCGACGTGGCGGCGAAACTCGCGGAAAAGGGCATCGGCATGGTGGATGCGCCCGTCTCCGGCGGCCCCGCCCGCGCCGCCACGGGTGAGTTGACCATCATGGTCGGTGGCGACGACGCGACGGTGGCGAAGGCGAAACCGGTGCTCGACGCGCTCGGCTCCGGCGGCAAGACGGTGACGCATGTCGGGCCGGTCGGCGCAGGTGAGATGGTGAAATTGGCGAACCAGTACATCATCAGCGCGGTGATGATCGCGAACGCCGAGGCGTTGACCCTCGCCGTTAAGGGCGGCGTGGACGCGCAGATCGTCAAGCAGGTGCTCTCCACCGCGACGGCGGGCAATTACCTGCTGAATAGCTGGATCGACCGGACGATTTTCAAGGATGAGTACACCCCCGGCTTCTCGATGAAGCTGCTCCGCAAGGACCTCAACGCCGCGCTCAATGCCGCGAAGGATATGGGCGTGCCAACGGAGATCGGCGCGCGGGCAATCGAACTCTACGACCGTGGTCTCGCCGCCGGCATGGGCGCGGACGACTACAGCGGCGTCAGCCGCTTCGCGCAGGACGCCGCGAATATCACCATCGCCACCGGCAAGCCGCGCCGGGGCGGGGAGGAGAATAAGTGACCGCCACGACGAACGCCGCGCCCGGCACCTTCAATGACGGCTCGCTTGCGGGCAAGTGGGCCGTCGTCCTCGGCGCGTCGAGCGGCTTTGGGGAGGCGAACTCCCTCGCCCTCGCGCGCGCCGGGGCGAACGTCCTCGGCGTCCACCTCGACCGCCGCAACACGATGCCGAATGTCGAGCGCATAACCGGCGAAATTACCGGCATGGGGCGGCGGGCGCACTTCTTCAACATCAACGCCGCTGACCCGGACGCCCGCACGAACGCGCTGGACGGCGTCGCGGCGGAGATCGGGCCGGGCGGCGTGCGCGTCGTCCTCCACTCGCTCGCCTTCGGCACCCTGAAGCGCTTCATCGGCGATGATGTCATTAATCAGAAGCAGATGGACATGACGCTCGATGTGATGGCGCACTCGCTCGTCTACTGGACGCAGGACCTCGTCGCGCGCGGGCTGCTCGCGGAGGGCGGGCGCGTCTGGGCGATGACGAGCGCGGGCGGGCACCGCGCGTGGCCGTCCTATGGCGCGGTCTCGGCGGCAAAAGCCGCGCTGGAGGCGCACATCCGCCAGCTCGCTGTCGAACTGGCGACGCAAAAAATCGCCGTCAACGCGATCCAGGCGGGCGTGACGGACACCCCCGCGCTCCGCAAAATCCCCGGCAACGACGCGCTGATCGACTACGCCGCGCGCGTCAATCCGGGCGGTCGCCTCACCACGCCGGACGATGTGGCGAGCGCCATCGTTGCCCTCTCCGGTGCGGGCACCGGCTGGATGACCGGCAACGTCATCCGCGTGGACGGCGGTGAGGACATCGTCGGATGAGTAACGAGTAGCGAGTAACGAGTAACGAGAGGGACGTGGCTTGCGCCTTGTCCCTGCTCCCCTTCCCCCATGGGGAAGGGGTTGGGGGTTAGGGCGATGATGCGCGTCTGTGTCGTCACGGGTGGGGCGAGTGGAATTGGGCACGGGATCGCGCAGCGCTTCCTGCGGGGCGGGGATGCCGTGGTCGTCCTTGACAACAACGGGGAGCAACTGGCGGCGGTCGAGCCGGGGTTGCGCGCGCTCGGCAGCGTCGTGTGCGTGCACGGCGATGTGTCGGTGGACGCGGACCTTGAGCGGGCGGCGGTTGCGGCGGAGAGCCTCGGCACGCTCGGTGTCTGGGTTAACAACGCCGCGTACAACATCCTCGGCGCGATCCACGAGATTGACCGCGCGACGTACGATCGGGGCATGGCGGTCGATTTCGGCGGCGTCTTCTGGGGCACCGCCGTCGCGGTTCGCCGGATGCTCGCGAGCGGTGGCGGGAATGTCATCAACATCTCGTCCGTGCAGGCGCTCGTCGGGCTGCGCGGCTTCCCGGCGTACGCGGCGTGCAAAGGCGCGATCATCTCGCTCACGCGGCAGGTCGCGACCGAGTACGCCAGGCGCAATATCCGCTGCAACGCCATCGCGCCCGGCCTGATCGTCACGCCGATGAACGATAAGTTGCTGACCGAATCGGATAACCCCGACGCGCTCCGTAAAGAATGGGACGAGATCTGCCCGATTGGCCGCTACGGTCGGCCCGAGGACATCGCCGAGACTGCCTGGTTCCTCGCCTCCGAGGGCGCATCGTTCATCACCGGGCAGGTGATCACCGTCGATGGTGGCGCAACCGTCGTCGCGCGCGGCCAATAATGGGGATTTGAACCGCGAAGGCGCGAAGGACACGAAGGAGAGAGGAGATGATGAATATCTTTCCGTTCTCTTCTCTTCTCCGTGTCCTTCGCGCCTTCGCGGTTCAAAAGGAGTCCATTACATGGCAGGGGATGGGTCGCTGAATGGGGCATGGGCGGCGGTGCTCGGGGCGTCGAGCGGAATCGGGGCGGCGTGCGCGGTCGCGTTGGCGGAGGCGGGCGCGGATATCGTCGGCGTCGCGCTCGGGCGGCGGCAATCGCGCGGCACGGCGGACGCGGCGAAGACGGCGATTGAGGCGGCGGGGCGGCGTGCGTGGTTCATCCGCGCCAACGCCGCCGACGAGAAGGGGCGCACGAAGGTGCTGGACGAGATCGCGCCGGTGGTTGAGCTGGGCGGCGTGCGCGTACTGATCCACTCGCTCGGCTTCGGCTCGCCCGCGCGGTTCATCGGCGGCGAACCCGCCGGGCGGGGCGTCCCCTTCCCGCGCCAAATGGAGATGACGCTCGACGTGATGGCGCACTCGCTCGTCTACTGGACGCAGGACCTCGTCGCGCGCGGGCTGCTCGCGGAGGGCGGACGCATCCTCGCGATGAGCAGCCACGGGTCGCACCGCGTCCTGCCGGGGTACGGCGCAGTCGGCACCGCGAAGGCCGCGCTGGAGGCGAATGTGCGCGAGCTCGCCGTCGAACTCGCGCCCTGCGGCATCACCGTCAACGCCATCCGCGCAGGGCTGACGGACACGCCCTCATTCCGCGCCATCCCGACCTCGTCCGCGATGCTCGACCATGTGCAGCGGAGCCACCCCGCTGGGCGCATCACCACGCCGCAGGATGTTGCGGGGGCCGTCATCGCGCTCTGCTCGGCGGGGTGCGACTGGATCACGGGCAACACGATCAGCGTCGATGGTGGCGAGAGCATCGTCGGGTAAGACTGAGGGCGGAGGACTGATACTCTTTCACGATAATTATGTCGTCACAAAGGGCGTCGCCGTTATTTCGTAGGGGCGGTGCTCGAATCGCCTGCCGTGGATCGCCACAGCGCGATCGCGGAAGACCGAGGCGTCGCTGCGGTGATCCTCAAAGGGCGGTTCGAGCACCGCCCCTACGCAGGTATCACACCATTGCCATCGTGAAACAGTATACGCCCTGCATCCAGTACCGGAGAAACTAATCCAACTGTTGTGCTTGTGGACGGGCATCGTTCTGTGCCACCTATCCGCCGTCGGGAAGGTCGTGTTTACAGGTGTGTCGAGGCATCCGCCGTGCTCGGGGCGGCGTCATACCGCACTTGGTTGCGCCCGCCCGCCTTGGCGGCATAGAGGGCGGTGTCTGCGGCGCGGAGTAGGGCGTCCAGCGTCGTGCCGCTCTCCGGGAAGACGGCGATGCCCGCGCTGATTGAGACAGAAACCTCCGCACCGGAGGGCAGGTCGAACCGCTGGCGCATGACTGCTGTTCGCAGCCGCTCCGCGACGATGCGCGCCTGCGCGCCGTCCGTCTCCGGCAGCACCGCGACGAACTCCTCGCCGCCGTACCGGCCCACGAGGTCGATGTTGCGGACGGCGCGCGTGGCGATGCGCGCCAGTTCCCGCAGCACACGGTCGCCGAACTGGTGACCGTAGGTGTCGTTGATGTTCTTGAAGCGGTCGAGGTCGAAGAAGATGACTGCCAGGGGGCGTTCGTACCGCGCGGAGCGGGAGAGTTCGCGCTCCAGCCGCTCCATCAGCGCGCCGCGGTTGTAGATGCCCGTGAGCGCGTCCGTCTGCGCCGCGTGCGCGACCGCGCTGTGCCGTTGGGCGTTCCGCAAGGCAATGGAGGCGTGCCGCGCCAGTTCCGCAACGACGGTCGCATCGTCCGGTGTGTAGCGCGCGCGGGTCGTGCCGCCGACCATGATCGCGCCGATCACCTGCCCCTCCGCCCGGAGCGGCGCGACGATCAGCGAGCCGAGCCACGCGAACGCGGTTGGCGTGTCGCCATCGAAGTGCGCGGGCACGTCGGAGATCAGGAAGGGCTTGCCCGTCTCCGTCATCGTCCGCGTGAGGCTGTACTGCGCAGGGTCGATCCCGTCGAAGAGGTCGGCGTTGACGGCGAATGGCCCGCGACCGTCCGCGAGGCGCAGCGCCCCGCTCCCCGTCGCGATCAGGAGCGCCGCGCCCTCGTACGGGACGAGCCGCCCGATCTGGTCGAGCACCGCCTCCACGACGGCGTTCGGGTCGAGCGACGCGCCGAGCGACACGCCGATGTCGAGCAGCGTTTCCGCCCGCTCCACGCGCCGCTCGGCGGCGGCGTAGCGCTCGGCTTGCTGAATCGTCAGGCTGATTCGCTGGGTCAGCACTTCGAGCAGTTCGAGGTCGAGCGGGTCGAGCGTCTGGGCGCTCTGCACATCGACGACGCCGAACACCGCACCATCGACGAGCACCGGCACCGCCATCTCGCTGCGCACATCCGTCGCGAAGAGGAGGAAATCCGCGTCCTGCGCGACATCCGGCACCAGCGCGGACTTCGCCGCGCGGAAGACACGG
>JBBSII010000013.1:0-17660 GCA_038232175.1 Thermomicrobiales bacterium | reverse complement strand
CGCCCCGCGTTGTCCGCGAAGATCACTTCATGCGCGTCGGGATGCTCGATTTCACCAGAGAAAGCCAGGTAGCTTTCGTCGCCGACCGCATAGCGAACTTCGACGTACTCCGCGATCTGGGAAACATCGAACACGGCCACCGGGATGGCGAACGCGAGGGAAATCGCGTTACAGAGATCGATCAGCGGGTGAATCGATGGGAGAGACCCTTCTTTCCTGAAGCGTCGCAACAGCGACTCCGAGGCGCAGCGATACTGCGTAGGCTTGAGCCCCATCCGCGAAAAGGTGCGCCGCCACGCCTGTATTTCGGGCAGCTCCCCTTCCGAGGTGTTCGCGAGTCGCGATGCTGCGATTGCGTTGAACTTCGCAATCTGAGAGCCAACAGCAACATCCCTAGTGATTCCCTTGGCAAAGAGCACACCAGGAACAAGCTCCGGATAGTCCCGCCAAATCTCACTCGAATGTTGGAAATACATCAGGGTACCTCGCTATCGCGAACTGAGCAGTCGGTATGCTCGACATGCGCTGCCCATTGCTCGCTCCGATCAGATGGCCACGCCTCTTTCGTCGTCCCTTCAAGTGGTGCGCGCAACCGCATCACTTCCTCAGCCAGTATATCAATCCGCCGCCAGTCACTGGGATCACGCCCCCGCGCCATCCGGCCATCCAGCGCACGGTAGTCCGCGAGCGCGTCATCCGCGACGCCGAGGGCGAGGAAGCAGAAAGCCCCCTCGCCCTGTTCCCAGAACTCCAGCAGGGCATCCCGCGCTTCCATCAACGATTGTTCAACGTGGGCGAGGTCATTCAATCCAGGAACTCCAGCCGGTGTGTGCCGATGCCCTTAACGATTGCTTCGGCGAGAAGCAAGGCGTGCGCAGCGTCGTTGAGGTCGAGCATTTCGACGGGCGAGTGCGAGTAGCGGCGGGGCAGGTTGATCACACCCGTCGGGATGCCTTCGCGCACGAGGTGCATCGTCGCGGCGTCTGTGTTCGCACCGCCGAGCACGACGGGCTGCACCGGAATCCCCTCCGTCTTCGCCGTGTCGAGCAGCAGGCGGATCATCTGCGGCGGCATCAGGTGGCCCGTGCCCGCGCCCGCCATCAGGCGGATGACCGGCCCCGCGCCGATTCTGACATTCGCGTCCTGCGCGAGGCGCATCTCCGGGGTGTCGCCGGAGGGCATCGTGTCGAGCACGATGAGATAATCGGGGTTGAGGCGGTACGCCACCACCTGCGCGCCCCGCAGCCCGACTTCCTCCTGCACGGCAACGGCGCACGTCAGCGTGCCGCCAAGTTTCTGCCCCTTCATCCGTGCGAGCAGATGAATGAGAATCGCGCAGGAGATGCGGTTATCGACGGCCTTGCCGTAGACGCGGTCGCCGTTGGTCAGTTCCGCGAGCGGCGCGTCGTAGGTGATCTGCGTGCCAATGGCAATGCCGAGCGCGGCGACCTCCGCCGCCGTGTCGTACCCGACATCAATGTAGAGATCGCGCATCGGCGGGACGGTGCGCTGTTCATCGGGCCGTTGGAGATGCCCTGCCTTGACCCCAACGATGCCGGGCGCAGCGCCGACGCGCACCTTGCGCCCGATGAGCAGCGTCTCGATCACGCCGCCGTTCTTCTCGAACCGAATTTTGCCGTCCGGCTCGATTGCCTTCACCAACCCGCCAATCTCGTCGGAGTGCGCGGAGAGCACGAGGTGCGGGCCGTCGCCGCCGCGCACCGTCGCCGTGACATTGCCCATGCGATCGACGGTCACGTCGTCCGCGAGCGGCGTCAGGCGCTCCCGCAGCCAGCGCACGACGGCCATCTCCTGCCCGGCGACGCCATCGAGCGCAGTCAGTTCCCGCAAGGTCTCCTTTAGTTGCCCCTTGAGCGCCCCGAGGTCTTCGTGTGCCAATGGTCCATCCCCTTCCCGCTTCATCCGACCGGTAATGATGCAAGCATACCGCAGACGTGCAACAAGGAATCATCATCACATCATCACAAATTGACAATTGCGCCAACCGTGCCATACTACCCGTACCGTATGAGTCCGCCGGGCCACGATGACTGCCCGGCCCGCAATCAGACCGTCGTATCCACAAATGCGACACCTATTCGCTATCGTTCACGATGGACCGCTTTGGCATCACGTCGCGCCCCGCGCGGCCTGCACTGCTTTGCCGGCCACGGGGCCGGTGCGTTGATCGTCTGGCGGCTTTATCGCCGCCCCGGCACAGTTGGAGGTACCTGCGATGAAACAGTATCCCCCCGAACGGCTCCGCAACGTCGTCCTGCTCTCCCACGGTGGCGCGGGGAAGACGTCGTTGGCCGAAGCGATGCTGTACACCGCAAAGGCGACGACGCGCCTCGGTCGCGTCGAGGATGGCAACACGCTCTCGGACTGGGACCCGGACGAGATCAAGCGCCACATCTCCGTGAGCACCGCCGTGCTGCCGATCGAGTGGCGCGATCACAAGATCAACATCCTCGATGCGCCCGGCTACGCGGACTTCGTCGGCGAGACGAAATCCGCCCTGCGCGCTGCGGACGCCGCCGTCATTGTGCTCTGCGCCGCCTCCGGTATGGAGGTGGGAAGTGAGCAAGTCTGGAATTATTGCGACGAGGCGCGGCTCCCACGCCTCGTTTTCGTGAACAAACTTGACCGTGAGAATGCGAATTTCGCCCGCACGCTCGCACAGGCGCAGGAGGCATGGGGCAGCGCGATCACCCCGCTCCATCTGCCCATCGGCAGCGAGGCGTCGTTCTCCGGGCACGTCGATCTCCTGACGCGCACTGCATACACGGTGAGCGCCAAGAACGACGGCAGCGTGCAGCAGGCCGCGATCCCCGCCGACATGATGGACGCGGTCGAGGAGGCGCGCCTCACGCTCGTCGAGAAGATCGCCGAGACGGACGACGCCCTGATCGAACGCTTCATCGGCGACGAGGAGATCAGCGACGCCGAACTGACGGCGGCGCTCCAGAAGGCGGTCGCGGCGGGGAGCATCGTCCCGCTGCTCGTGGGGGCGTCGCAGCGGGTCGCCTGCACGGGCGCGCTGCTCGACACGATCGTCGATGCGTTCCCCGGCGCGGACAAGGCGACGATTACCGCGCAGACGCAGGACGGCAAGGCCGCGACGGTGAAGATTGGCGCGACTGAGCCGCCCGTCGCGCTCGTCTTCAAGACGATGGCGGACCCGTACGTCGGCAAACTGACCTTCTTCCGCGTCTATGCGGGGACGATGCGCACGAACAACCACATGCTCGACGCGAACCGCAACAAGCCGGAGCACGTCGGGCAATTGTACATGGTGCGCGGCAAGGAACAGACTCCCGTGGGCGAAGTTGGCCCCGGCGACATCGGCGCGGTGACGAAACTGGCGGAGACCGCTACCGGCGACACGCTCTGCACGCCGGAGCATCCAGTTGTGCTCGATGGCGTGCACTTCCCGCAGCCGTCGTACACCGTCGCGGTGCGCCCGAAGAGCAAGGGCGACCTCGACAAACTCGGCACGAGCCTCCACCGACTGATCGAGGAGGACCCGACGATTCACATCGACCGCGACCCCGTAACGGGCGACACGCTCGTCTCCGGGATGGGCGACTCGCATGTCCAGATCGCGACCGAGCGCATGGCGCGCAAGTTCGGCGTGAATGTCGATCTCGACATGCCGGTCGTGCCGTACCGGGAGACGGTGCAGGGCGCGGCGCAGGTCACATCGCGCCACAAGAAGCAGACGGGCGGCCACGGGCAGTTCGCGGAAGTCGTGCTGACCATCGAGCCGAACATGGGCGGTGAGTTCGAGTTCCGCGACACGGTCGTCGGCGGGAGCGTGCCGAAGAACTTCATCCCGGCGGTGGAGAAGGGCATCCGCGAGGCGCTCCACGAGGGCTTCCTGGCTGGGTTCCCCGTCTCGAATGTCCGCGTGACGCTGACGGACGGCAAGTACCACCCGGTGGACTCCTCCGAGATGGCGTTCAAGATCGCCGGGTCGCAGGGCTTTAAGGAGGCGGCGCAGAAGGCGCACCCGGTGCTCCTGGAGCCGGTGTACAAGATGGAGATCACCGTGCCGGATTCGTACACCGGCGACATCATGAGCGACCTGAACAGCAAGCGCGCCCGCGTCCACGGCATGAACCCCGGTCGGGGCTTCACGACCATCGAGGCGGACGCGCCGCTGGCCGAGGTGCAGCGGTACGCGACCGATCTTCGCTCGCTCACCCAGGGGCGCGGCACCTTCGAGATGCACTTCGACCGCTACGAGACCGTCCCCGCGCACCTGCAGGATGCGATCATCAAGGAATCCCACGCCCGCCACGAGGCCGCCGCACACGCGCACTGAGGAAAAGTGCTGAGTGCTGAGTGCCGAGCATCAAAGGGGACGATTCTTCGAATCGTCCCCAAACTCCCCCCTTCCCCCGCAGGGGAAGGGGGCCGGGGGGTTAGGTGAATCTCACACCCGAACAAGAGCGCGATTTGATCACCGTTGCGACCGATGCGCGCACGCGGGCCTACGTCCCGTACTCGCACTACGCCGTCGGCGCGGCGATCCTGACGGAGGATGGGCAAGTCCATAGCGGGTGCAACATCGAGAATGCCTCGTACGGCCTCACCTCGTGCGCCGAGCGGAACACCATCTTCGGCCTCGTCGGCAAGTCCGGCGACCCCGCCGCCCGGCGCATCCGCGCGGTCGTCGTCATCACGGCGGGGCGCGACCCCGCGACGCCGTGCGGCGCGTGCCGTCAGGTGATCCGCGAGTTCGGCAAGGACGCGGCGATCATCATCGCGAATACGGATGGCCGGGTCTTCCTGCGGACAACGCTGGAGGAATTGCTCCCCCACTCCTTCGGGCCAGAGCAATTGGAGTCACCGAACGACAACACCGATTGACGATGCCGTGTCGATCTCGCTCGCGAAAAGGAGTCAGCCCCCGATGGTATTCTCGGACAAGCAACGCGCCTTCCTCACCGAACCGCGATACGGCACCGTCGCGACGCTCCGTGCAGACGGCACGCCCTCACTCTTCACCGTCTGGTATGACCTCGACGGCGACGATATCTGGTTCATCACCCGGCAGGACCTCGCGAAACTTCATCACATCGAACGCGATCCGCGCGTTGCCTTCCACGTTGTCGATCCTTCGGGGTTCCCCTACGTCGCCGTGAATGGCGCCGCGACGATCAGCATCGATGAGGATTTCAGCAAGCGCCTGCACATGGCGACGCGGTATCGCGGCCCGGAAGGCGGCAAGCAATACCTCGAACAGAATCCCATCCCGAAGCCGCCCGCCGTCGTGCGGATCAAGGTTGAGCGCGTCAGCGGCATGGGCGCGTGACGCGGCGTGTTCGAACCAGAGGAGTGACCGATGCCCGATGCACGGGTCGCCGCACTGACGAACGAGAAGTACCTGAGCCTGACGACCTACCGCAAGGATGGCCGCGCGGTGCCCACGGCGGTCTGGTTCGCGGTGGACGGCGATGAACTTCTCGTCTACACCGGCGCGCAATCGGGCAAGGTGAAGCGCATTCGCAACAACGTGGAGGTGACCGTCGCACCCTGCGACCGCAGCGGAAAGGTCTCGGACGAGGCGTTCCCTGCGACGGCCCGACTCCTCCCCGCCAGCGATGCCGCGCGCGTGACCAGACTACTGAACAAGAAATACGGGCTGGCGAAGCGACTGATCGCTGCGGTACAATGGATTGGCCACACCGTGCTGCATCGGAAGAACGCAGGGAATGCCTACCTCGCGATCACCCCTACCGCTTGATGGCGGTGAGGTGCAGTCCCGTCGCCCACGGGTTGCGCTTGAGCAGCGTGTCCTCCCAGTACGTCAGCCGCCACGTCGGGAAGAAGACGACGCGCTGGACGGCCCGCGTGACCGTCGCCTTCCGCCCCGTCAGTGATTGGCGCAGCCGCTCACGCCCCCAGTAATCGACGATGTCGTGCACCTGCCCGAGCAGGTGAAACGAGTACGTCAACTCCGTCGGCACCATGTTGTGCGCCTCGAAGATGCTCCGCACGGCGTCCGTCGTCAGCCGCTGGATGTGCCCGACGTGGTCGTGCTTCCACCGATGAATCGGGATGCGTTTGCTCGACGTGAGGGCGCGGAAGAGCGTCTTCGGTTGCGCTTCGAGCGGGATGAAGCCGTGGAAGATGCCGCCCGGCTTGAGCACCCGCGCGATCTCCGCGACGCAGCGGCCAACATCCGGGACGTGTTCGAGCAGGTCGAAGAGCAGCACAATGTCGTACGCACCGTCCGCCGCCGGAGTGTGCGCGGCATCTGCGACAACATACGCACCGCCATGCCCCTGCGACACCGCCTCCCGGATGGCGCTGACGCTCAGGTCCACCCCGATGAGCGAGATATCCGGCCGTTCGGTGTGGATGGCGCGATTGTGCCGCCCCGCACCACAGCCGAGCAGCAGGCATGATCCCGTCGTGTTGCGCATCGCGTCGAACGCCCGCCGCAACCGGAGTCCGCCAATCGTTCGCTCCGTCGCGCTGATGCCACCGCGCCCCTGAATCGTCGTCGCGTCCTCGTAATCGAAGTCGAGTGCGGAGTCAGGCTTCGGCGTATTGCCACGCGTTGCTTGTTGCTCATTGCTCATTGCTTCCGGGCATCCTTCAGTCGTTCGAGCAGTTCTACGAGATCGGCGGCGATCATCGTCGGCTCGATGCCGGTGGTGACAATCTCCTCACGCTGCGAGACGCCGGTGAGGACGAGCGCGGTGCGGGAACCGGCGCGGTTCGCGCCGAGGATGTCGGTGTCGAGGCGATCACCGATCATCAGCACCTCGTGCGGCTGCAAGCCGAGCCGCGCGCAGGCCAGCTCGAACATGTACCTCTCCGGCTTGCCGATCACCGTGGGCTGCACGTCCGTTGAGGCGACGAGCGCCGCGATCATCGCGCCGCAACCGGGAACTAAGCCCTCCTCTGTTGGGAGGGTCGTGTCCGGATTCGTCGCGACGAAGGCCGCCCCCGCACGGATCGCGAGGCAGGCGCGCTTGATGTCCGCGTAGCTGAAATTGAGGTCCGTCCCGACAACCTGCACTTGCGGGCGGTGGTCGTCCCGCGTGAAGCCACCCTCATCGTAGAGCACCTCGAAGAGCGCCGTCATGCCGACCGCGCCGACGGTCACATCCGCCGGGTACGTCGCGTGGAGATAATCGCGCACGGCGATCCCAGAGGTGATGATCGTCTCCTTCGGCACCGTCACGCCGTGCCCCGCCAGCCGCTCAACGTACATCTGTGCGGTGCTCATCGAGTTGTTCGTCGCGAGCAGGTAGGGGATGCGCTCGGCGTCCATCCAGTCGAAGATGGCATTCAGGCCGGGCAGGGCTTCCTTGCCGCGCCAGAGCACGCCGTCCATATCATAGACGAGGGCGCGGACCTCTTTCAGCCATGCCATGTCGCTGCTCATTGGGTGCCTCCGAGATGCACGAAGTAGGGGTCGGGCGGCGTGCCGAGCACGACGCGGGCGGCATCGACGATGTCCGAGAGGATCGCGGCGGCGGTCGGTCGCGGCCCCGCACCCTGGCCGACGAGCAGCACCGGCCCGACGCGGTCACCGGTCAGTTCAATCGCGGTGTAATTCGCGCTCGTCGAGCCGAGTGGGCTGGCGGCGAGGACGCGCGTCGGCGCGACGGAGAGGCGAACGACGTTATCGGCGCACGTCCCCCGCGCAAGCAACTTGACGACCTCCCCTGCCCCCCGCGCCGCCGCGATTGCATCAGCCGTCACGCCCGTGATGCCGGTGCGATCTACCGACTCCAATGATACCGCCGTGCCGAAGCACGCCTGCGCGAGGACGCACGCCTTGTACAGCGCGTCGTACCCCTCGACATCGGCGGTTGGGTCCGGCTCCGCATAGCCGAGGCGTTGCGCCTCCGCGAGTGCGTCCGCGTACGCCGTGCCCTGCTCGGTCATCGCGCTGAGGATAAAGTTCGTCGTGCCGTTGATGATGCCCCGGAAGGCCGTAATCCGGTTCGCCGCCCGCACCTGTCGCAGCGCGGCGAAGAGCGGGATGCCACCGCCGACGGACGCCTCGCACAGGAGCGGCGCGCGCTCCGCCATCGCCAGCGGGAAGAGCGCGCCGCCATGCCGCGCCAGCAATTCCTTGTTCGCGGTCACGACGGGCTTCCCGGCGCGCAGGGCACGGTCCACGAGCGTCCGCGCCGGTTCCACCACGCCGAGCACCTCGACAACGATGTGGACACTGGGGTCGCTCACCACCGCCGCGCCATCGGTGCGGACAAGATCGGTGGGGAGATCGGCGCGCGACGCTCTTTCCGGCCCGCGCTCCAGCACCGCCGCGATGCGCACCGGCCGCCCGAGTTGGCGCAGTATGTCCTCTTCCTGCTCGACAAGCGCGTGCGCAACGGCGGCGCCCACGGTGCCGAGACCCAGCAATCCAACGCCAATCGGCGTACCGCTCACCCCTCACCCCCCTCGTGCGTGGCGATCCTCGCCGCGCCGCAGGATACCATATCGCGTGTCGCCGCATCGCGTCTTCGCGTCTACATGTGAATACCATAGATTCTGTATTTTCTGGTATGTTTCACTGCGATCGCGACGACATCGGGATGGAATATTCGGAGGTGTGTCATGAGCGAGATGAGGATTGGCGGGCCGCAGGGCACGCTGGTCGCTGACGTTGTCGGCGCGGGCGATCATCTTCCCGTGCTTTTCCTCCATTCCGACGGCGGGAACGCGGGCCATTGGGCGAAGCAACTCGCGCATCTACGACCGACGCAGCAGGTGATCGCCCTCGACCTGCGCGGTCACGGGCGCTCCGACGCCCCGCGCAACGGAGACTACTCGATTGTCGGGCGTGCGGACGACGTGGCCGCCGCTGTGGATGCGCTCGGTCTCGCCCGTCTCGTCGTCGTAGGGCATAGCGGGGGCGGCGCGGTCGGGTTGCAGTATGCGGGGACGCACCCGGAGCGGGTCGCGGGCCTCCTGCTCGTCGATCCCCCGACTGATGGCAGGCAGGTACTCGAGGCGATGCGAACCGGACTCATGGCGCAGTTACCATTCCCCGGCGTACGAGCAAATGATCTGGGATGATTACGCGTCGCAGGTAGGGTCAAATCCCGCCGTCGCCGAGCGGGTGCTGGCCGATGCCTCCGCGACACTTTGGCTGTACCTCGACGATCCGCCCGCGTTTGATCACATACTTGATGCGTTCCTCGTCACCGTCGCTGATGACGCGCGCTAAAGCGTCGGTTTCAATTCCTCACCCCCGGCCCCTCTCGTACGGAGCCATCGCCCGAAGGCTTCGATGTGCTCAGTTCACGGCGGCGATGGAGAGGGGGGGGAAGGGTTGTGCGATCGACTCTTACTCCCTCACCAGACCAGCCAGCCATGTCGGAACCAAGGCGCTCAGCACTCAGCACTTCATCAGTGCGGGGCAGACACGACCGTCTCGCCCGCGTCATCGGTGTACGGGTGCGCGGGGGTAATTGGGTGGCCCGCCGCGAAACGAGCGAGTGGGAAGGGTTGCGCGGCGTCGGGTTGCGCGCCAGTCGCCGCCCACGTCGCCATCAGTTGGCCGACGTATGGGCCGCTCTTGAACCCACTGCCGCTGAACCCGGCGGCGAGGAACAGCCCATCCACGCCGAGGTTCGCTTCGAGGATCGGGCAGTGATCCGGCGTCATGTCGAGAATGCCAGCCCAGTCGCGCGTCACTTTCGCGCCCTCCATCTCCGGGATGCGCCGCGCGAGCGACTGCTTCGAGTCTGCGACGATCGCCGCGTCCGCACGCTCGTTGTAGTCGTCGGCGGATGCGATCCACCGCGACCGCTGCCGCGCGCCGATCAGCGTCTCGGTCGGGCCGTACGGGCGAAAATAGGAGCCGAGCGCGGCGTCGATGAAGACCATGTGGCCGTCCACACCGCACGGTAACGCGCCCTGCCGCGCAAACAGGACGACCTGCGTGCGGTGCGGCTCGATGGGCAGGTCAACCCCGATCCCCGCGAAGAGCGGCACGCCCCACACCCCCGCGCAGACGATCACGCGCGGCGCGTCGAAGTCGCCCGCGTCCGTTGTGACGCCGACGACGCGCCCACCCGCCACGCGCAGCCCCATCACCGCGACGCCGGTGACGATCGCCGCGCCGTGCTTCTCCGCCGCCTGCGCGAAGGAGCGCGCGGTCTCCCCCGGCATCGCGCAGCCGGAGTCTGGCTCGTACGCGCACGCGACGAGGTCCTCCGTGTCGATCCACGGCTGCATCCGGCGCACGTCGGCGCCATTGACGATGCAAGTGTTGACGCCGATCCCCTGGAGCATCCGCACATTCTCGTGGAGCGCGGGGATATTATGCGGCGTCACCGTCTGGATAAATCCTGTGCGCGCGAAGCCGGGATCGCCAACGCCGACGCGATGCCGCCAGTCCTGAAAATACGGCAGGCTTTCATTGGCGAGCCGCGCCTCGTGCGGGTTCGTGTAGTGCATCCGCACCAATCCGCCGGACTTCCCGGTGCTCGCGCCCGCGATGTCGCCCCGGTCGAGCAGAATCGTCTTGATGCCTCGTTCCGCGAGATGGAACGCCGTGCTCGTCCCATTCACGCCGCCACCAACAACGATTGCCTCCGCTGTGCGTGCCACGGGTCGCTCCTTTCAGTCGCTTCAGGACTGAGGACTAACGGACTGAGGACTGAGTTTGGCGCATTACCGCCGTTTCGCGCATGTCCATGACTGGCAGGATTGGGATGCCGAAGGCGGCAGCAAAGGAAGGGATATGGATGCGCATGCCGTGCTCGGCGGAAGCTTCGATGGCCGCTGCGACGATCAGTGTTCGCAGGTGATCTTCGACGCTTGGCGCGTGGGACTCGCCGGTGTGCAGATCGTGGAGCACCGCGCGCAGTAGGAGCCGCACATCGTCCATGAACGGCTCCTGCGTTGGCAGGGGCACGTACTCCATCGCCTCAGTGCCGTCATGCACGATGTGGAGGCCATCGAAGAGCGCGGTCTGCACCAACGCGCCACGCTCGCAATCGGTGCGCCACATGAAGGTGTCGTGCGCCGTCCGCGCGGCCCATGTGCCCGTGTAGTGCACGACCACTCCGTTTGTGAGCGAAAGCGTTGCGCTCATGGTCGCATCACCCGCGTAGTCGCTCCACGGCGGGTTGCTCGACATCGCGACGACCGTCTCCACCTCCGCGTCGTAGAGGTGCCGGAAGAGATCGAGATGGTGCACCGATTGCTCCCAGAGGAGCGGCTGCCGCATCGTGAGCGGGTACTTGTTCAGCCCTGCGGACCAGCCATCGCGGTTTCGCCAGTACGTCAAGTATGCCATCTGCGGCGAACCAACGTCACCACGTAGGAGGATGGTTCGTGCGGCAATCGTTGTGGCGGCATAGCGAAAGTTCATACCAATGAAGCAGCGTTGTCGTTGTTTACGACAATGATTAGCGACGGAAATCGCCTCATCGACTTCCACCGCGAGCGGCTTCTCCACAAGCAAGTCACACCCGGCGTCGATCAGCGCGCAGCACAGCGCGTGCCGCTGCGTCGGTGGTGTCGCGACGACCGCGAGGCGGGGCTGCGTCACCGCGAGTGCGCGCCGGTACTCCGCGAAACAAGGCGAATCGGGCCCGAACGTCTCCCGCACCCACGCCCGCGCGTCAGGGTCGGGATCGACGTAGCCGACGACGCGCACGCCCGCTTGGCCTGCGAGGATGCGCGCCCACATCCGCCCGCGCACGCCAACGCCGACGAGCAGAACCGGCACTCCTTCCTCTGTCATGCGTGGATCATCACATCTCCCATTCATCATAGGCGGAGCATAGAGGGCGCGCCACGCGAGTGTCAACGACAGCATACGCGCGTCGCGCGGAACGGAATGGCGATTCACACAGTGACGGGTTTCAGAGTGGCGGGAGGCATCCGCTGGCTGAAAGACAGACCCGGCGATCTATCCCCCATTATCGCTCCCCTCTCCATCGCCGTAATAACCGGATACATTCCATGTCTTTGGGCGATGGAGAGGGGCCGGGGGTGAGGTCTTTCAGTCGCTTCCCGTCGATGCGGCGGGGATGCCCCGAACCGCCGACTGCGCCGCGACGGACTCGCCCGCGCCGCCCGAAGCGGCTTCACCGACCGCCTCGGCCTCCGCGACATCGTTCGCGCCCGCGAGTCGCGCGTCGTCCGCCGCGATCCGGGCGGCGGAGCGCTGCGATTGCGGGTCGAGCCGCCGCGTCACGAAAAAGGTGAAGCAGGCGAAGAGGCAGGCGATGAAGAAAGGCATCTGATAGCCGACATAGTTGAGGATGATGCCCGTCGTCACCGGCACGACGATTGCCGCCGCGTGCTGGAGCGTCACGCCCATCGCGAGGCTCGGCGCGACCTCCTCGGAGACCGCGACTTTGCGCAGGTACGTCGCCGCGCCAATCGGCGAGAGCGGGAAGATGAATGAGTAGATGACGTAGCAGACGCACGCGACGACGACGTTGTTGGCGAGCGCGTACCCGCCGAGCGCGACGACGTAACCGGCATTGACCAGCGAGAGCATCCGGCGCTCGCCGTACTGGTCGATCTTCCGCCCGATCCACGGGCCGGACGACATGCTCGCGAAGGTCACGGCGATCAGCACGGCGGAAATCTGCGAGACGGAGAGGTGGTAGCGGTGCACGAGCACCCACAGCCCGAAGGAGAAGAAGACCTGCTGCCGCCCGCCGTCCAGCAGGCTGAGGTAGTAGTAGTACCGATACTCGCGCCGCAGGACGACCCGATCGCGCTTCGCGGCCTGCGCCCGCTCCTGGCCGTCGTGCAGGTGCGGAAAGCCAAAGATCGCAATCGCCGCCAGGAGGGAGATGAACCCGAGGACGGCGAACGCGGGCCGGAACGAGATTAGGCCGAAGTGGAAGGTGATGAAGATCAGGATGAGCGCCGCGAGCGAGCCGCCCTGACCAATCGCCGCCATCCGCCCGAGGATCGAGCCGCTCTTCGATTCCGTCGTGAGGCTCATGCCGAGCGAATACTGCGTCTGGAGCACTGTATGGTACCCCATGCTCGAAATGATCACCCACGGCGCGACGGACCAGAAGCTATTAGAGAGGCCGAAGAACGTGTAGCCAATCGCGAGGAGGACGAGCGCGCCCGCCGTCACCCGCTGGAGCGAGACGCGGTAGAAGAGCGCGGTGAGGAAGATCAGCAGGAACCCCGGCACCTCGCGGATCGCGGTGATGTAGCCGAACTGCGGCCCCTTAAGGCCGAGCACATTCTCGAAGTAGTTGGTGACGATGTTCTGCTGCGCGTTCATCGCGAAGCCGAAACAGGCCGCCATCGCCGCGAGCATGATGTAGCCGCGTCCCGGCGCCGTTTGCCACATCCGCGCCACTCGTCGCACATCGCCCCCCGTCACGTCGCGTGGCACGGGCACTCCCGCGCGACACGCATTCATCGTCGCGATGAAACAGAGCGTATCATCGCATCCGAACGCTCACAAGGCGCGCGTATTCCGATGGGCAAAGCGTGAAGGTGGTTTTCAGGGGAAGAGCGCGTCCACAGCCACGCGCCAACCGGGGAGCGCAGGTTCGGCGTCCGCCGTCTCGCCCATGCCAAATACCCGTGGGGTCTCGGCTGCGGTCGCGCGATACCGCGTGACCGTCCGCATCCGGGGGTCAACATCCCAAACAACGTGCGTCCCCGCCGCGAAGTATTCCGCGCGCTTCGCCGCATACTCCGCATCCTTCGCCGGGCCGTCGTCGCCCTTCGACCGCACCTCGACTGCGACCGTGGGCGCGCCATCGACGAAGTCATCGCTCTCGATGGCGGCATCGAAGGCGATCGCGCATCAGCGCAGCCACTACCGATCCGACACGTCCAATCGCAGCCGACCCTGCTCCCAGAGAAAGAGCCGCTTCAGCGCCGTTCGGAGCGCGAAGATGGCGACGAAGAGGAGGATCTGGTTCCACGAGACGAGCAGCATCGTCTTGAGGAGCGTCCCCGCCAGCTTGAAACTGAGTCCCGTTAGGACGCCTTGCGCGATCAGCAGCCGCGCGCTCGTCATCCCGCGTGGCCGGAGCAGCGTGATGAGCGCGGCAACGCAATAGCCGACGATGATGAGCGACCCGATCAGTTCGATGACGACGACCCAGATGTCGAAGCGCAGCAGGGGCAATGATGGCATCCGGCTACCCCGCCGTGCGATCGTTGACTGGGGCGGTGGGGCGAGCGTCTGCGGGAGGTGAAGTGGGTATCGCCGCACGGTTCCGCGCCGCCGCCTTGTCGATCTCTTGCTGGAGGAAGTAGTTGAGTCCCGTCCGCAGGACGGCAATCGCCGCCAACTGCCCGATCTCCTTCCACGTCGGGGCGATGGCGGTGCGGAGGATGTCGGCAGCCAACTCGAACTCCAGCGCGACCGCGAGCCACCGACCGAGGCGTAGGCGCACGTTCTCCTTCTCATCGGACATCCTGTCCATCGTGCCGTGGCCGACACGCTCGCCTTGGAAGAAGATGATGAGGGCGCGCACCGTCGCCTCGATTGCGGCGATGCCAATGATAATCGCTGCCGCCGCTTCCACACCCGCCGCGAGGTACAGCGTGATCGTCTTGAAAATACCGAGCATTTGCGCGCTCCCCTTGATGCTTTCACGGCCCCTGTCCCAGCCGCTTTCGCAAATCGCTTGCCAGTGCCGCCACATGTATGCATCGGCCATTGTGGTATCACTCTTGCGTTCAGCGCCGGTCATGACGTACGCCGTGACGCAAGGAAAACCAAGGCAGCGAGGCCGCGCGCCCCTCCCGGCGCCCGTGAACGATCCGGTTGCGTCCGCGCGGGCGGCGGGGCTTCGCTATGTGAGCGACACGACGCCCGGCATCCGGCGCGAGCGATCCGGCATGGGGTTTAACTATCGCGGGCCAGATGGCGCGACGATCCGGGACAGCGCAACGCTGCGCCGCATTCGCTCCCTCGTCATCCCGCCCGCGTGGACGGACGTCTGGATTTGTCCCCACCCGAACGGCCATCTCCAGGCGACGGGGCACGACGCGAAGGGGCGCAAGCAGTACCGCTATCACCTCCGCTGGCGCGAGGTGCGCGACGAGACGAAGTACACGCGGCTGATTGCGTTCGGCGAGGCGTTGCCGCGCATCCGCGAGCGCGTCGATCACGATCTCGGTCTGCGTGGCCTGCCACGCAAGAAAGTCGTCGCCACCGTTGTGCGGCTGCTGGAGACGACCCTCATCCGCATCGGCAACGAGGAGTACGCGAAGACGAACCGCTCGTACGGGCTGACGACGATGCGTAACCGGCACGTCGATGTCTCCGGCACGACGCTCCGCTTCCACTTTCGCGGCAAGAGCGGCATCGATCACACCATCGGCATCAACGACCGTCGCATCGCGCGGATCGTCAAGCAGTGCAAGGACCTACCGGGTGCGGAACTCTTCCAGTACATCGACCACGACGGGCATCGCCAGTCGATCGACTCCGGCGATGTGAATGCCTACTTGCAGGAGATCACCGGGCAGGAGTTCACCGCCAAGGATTTCCGCACCTGGGCCGGGACGGTCCTCGCGGCGATGGCGTTGCGGGAATTCGAGTCGTTCGATGAGGAGACGCAGGCGAAAAGGAACATCGTGCGCGCAATTGAGACCGTCGCGGAGCGGCTCGGCAATACGCCGACCGTCTGCCGCAAATGCTATGTGCACCCCGCCGTACTGGATGCCTACCTGGACGGGTCGATGCTCGACACGCTCAAGCAGCGCGCCGAGCAGGAGATGGCCGATTCGCTCTCCGGCCTCCAACCCGAGGAAGCGGCGGTGCTCGCCTTCCTTCGGCAACGACTGATGCGGGAGATGGACAAGCAGACGACGGCGTAATCCCTCGCTTGTGCACGAAGGACGATCACTCACGCGCCGGAATCGGTCAAATACGCCAGCGACTCGACGTGCGAAGTCTGCGGGAAGAAGTCGAAGAGTTCCAGCGTCCGGAGTGTGTAGCCTGCCGCGATGAATGATTGCAGGTCGCGCGCGAGGGTCACGGGGTTGCAGGAGACGTAGACAAACTGCCGTGGACGCTTGCCGATGATCGCGTCGAGCACGCGCTGGTCGAGGCCCGACCGGGGTGGATCGACGAGCGCCAGATCGAGATTCGGGAGCAGGTCCATCGCCTTCTCGGCGGGCTTCGCGTAGAACTCGATGTTCGTCAGGCCCCACAGCGCCGCTGTTGCGCGCGCCGCCGCGATCGCCGCCGGATCGACCTCGATCGCCACAACGCGCCCTGCCCGCCGCGCGAGGAACATCGTGAACAGCCCCGCACCGCAGTAGATGTCCGCCGCCGTGTCATCCAGCCCGAGTGTCGTCAGTTCCTCGATGCGGGCAATCAGGCGCGGCACGAGCGCGAGGTTCGTCTGAAAGAACGACCCCGCCGGCAGCACGAACGGCTCGCCGCCGACCACCACGACGCTCGCGGCGGGGCCGTGGTACGGGCGCGTCTCGCCGGATGGGTGCTTGTAGGTGACGCTCGCGACATCCGGGAGCGTTGCCAGTTTGTCCACGAGCGGGTGCAGCTCCGGGCGATTCGGCAAATCCATACCGCCGATACCGCCGATCACGAGTTGCACTGTTGGCGCGTCCGTCGTGCCGACGACCTTCACCTCAACCCAGACCTTGCCGCGCAGATCAGGGAAGACGCCCGTTTCGTACCAATCATTCAGTGTTGTCAGCAGGCCGGAGATGGCGGGGTGGCTGATCGGGCAATTGCGGATCGCGATGACGGACTGGCGGCGGCGTTTGCGGAACCCCGCGCCCTTGCCCAGCGCAATCGCGGCGGAGTGCCGGTAGCGCCACGGTTCATCGAGCGTGGTGACGGCGTCCGGCGCGCGGCGAACGCCCGCCTCATCCATCAATTCCGTCACGATCCCACGCTTCACATTGACCTGATGGGCGTACGTCAGGTGCTGCCACTCGCAGCCGCCGCAATCGTGCTCCCGAAAGTAGGGGCACGGCGGCACGACGCGGTGCGGCGACGCGGCGATCACCTCCGTCACCGTCGCGCGCGTCCACCCTTTGCGCCCTTTGAGCGTGGTGATCGCCGCGTGCACGTCCTCGCCGGGGATGCCTCTTTCAACGGGAATTGTTCGGTCGCGATGGACGGCGGTTGTCGTGCCGTCCGGCGCGAAGTCGCCAAGATGGAAATCCGCTTCCTCATGGATCATACGATCCCGGCGGCGACGCGGTTGGTTGCCGCTCATCATGGGCGCATCCGGCTCCTGTATCTCCGGCCCCGGCGCGGTGGGATCGAGAGGAACTTCGGAAAGGCTCACGCTAATGTGCTCCCATTTAGCCTCACCCCCGGCCCCTCTCGTACGGAGCCATCGCCGCCGTAATCTTGACGTATCGAAGCCTTCGGGCGATGGCTCCGTACGAGAGGGGAGGGGATTGGTTGTGTGAATGACTCTTGATTCCCAGCACTCAGCACTCAGCACTCGGTTAGCGTCGCATTGTCAGGCGACGGAAGCCCTCGGCCATCGGCAGGTCGGCCTGCTTGCCGATCTCCTCCAGCCGCTCACGCAGACGTTTTTCGAGGTCCTGCGAGCGCCCAACCTGCGAGTCATGCCGCCGCAGCGCCTCGAGTTTCTTGTCGAACGTCGAGGAAACATCGACGAAGCAGTCGGGGTGCTCCGGGCCGAAGAAGAGCAGTTCCGCGACCTTCCACGGCTCCAAACCCT
>JBBSII010000012.1:0-18201 GCA_038232175.1 Thermomicrobiales bacterium | reverse complement strand
GAAGTAGCTGCGCACCTCGTGCGTACCACGGTCGTCGGGTACGAGCCGTGGTCTCCCAAGCGCGGTTTCCAAGCAGGGGTGGATAATCGAGAAGACGAACCAGCCGCCGGGGCGGAGGATTCGCCGCACGGTATGGAGTGTCGCCGCGAGATGCGGGATGTCCATCAACGCCATGTTGCACGCCACCCCATCGAAGGTCGCATCCGCGATTGCATCGAGCCGCTGCGCGTCGCCATGACGATAGACGATGCCAAGGGGCGCACTTTCCTCATCGCGCCGCGCGATGGTAAGCAGTTTCTCCGATAGGTCGATGCCAACCACTGCCGCGCCTTGCTCCGCCAGATGGCGCGTGACCACTCCCTGCCCGCACGCAAGGTCGCAGATCTTCTGCCCCACGACCGGCCCCGTCAGCGCGAACAGCGCGGGAAGTGCGAGGTCATGGATGAGCGATCCGCTGCGGACACTCTCGTCGTACCATTCCGCGATCGCGTCATACGCCGAGACGGACATCTTCCTCCAACTCTCATCGCCACTCGACCAAGACTACGCCTTCTTGAGGATGATCGCGCCCGTGCAGCGCGGGCCGAGGTGCACCGCGTAGATCGTGCTGTAGTTCGTGATCGTGATGCGCTCGCGCGGGACGAATGCGGCGACGCGCTCAGCGATCCCCTCGACCTCCGCGCGCGTCGCCGCCGTCCCGTCGTGGAAGACGGTGACACCGGCGGGGTCGGGGAAGCTCTTGATCCACTCCAGCATCGCGTCAATTGCCTTCGAGCGCGTGCGCGGCTGCTGGAATGGCTCGAGCGATCCGTCGTGCAGGCGCAGCAGCGGCTTGATCGAGAGGACGGAGCCGAGGAGCGATTTCGCCTTGCTCAGCCGCCCGCCGCGTTCGAGCCACTTCAGCGTCTCGACGAGAAAGAGCACCTCGACGCCCATCGCCAGTTCCCGCACACGCGCCGCGATCTCCGGGAGCGTCGCGCCCCGTTCCGCCATCCGTGCGGCCTCCAGCGCGAGGTAGCCGACGCCCATCGACGCGCTGAGCGTGTCGATCACCTCGACCGGAACTTCACCTTCGAGGCCCTTCGCGGCGAGCGCGGCGGAATTGTATGTGCCGCTCAGTTTGGAGGAGAAGATGATCGCGCAGACGCCCGTCGCGCCCTCGGCCTGTAATTTCCGGTACGTCTCCTCGAACTCGCCGACGGGCGGCTGCGCGGTCGTCGGGAATGGCCCCGCCTCCTGCTTCGCGAAGAATTCCTCCGGCGTCAGGTCGATGTTGTCCCGATAGACATCCGTGCCGAACTGCACCGTCAGCGGCACGATCACGATGCCGTGCCGCTCTCGCAGTTCCGGGAGAATGTCCGAGGTGCTGTCCGTCACGATCCGTATCCGCGCGGGATCCGCCATGCTCTTCCCCCTCTTTCAGCAATGTTTCGTCAGAAGCCAGAAGCCAGAAAGCGGATGGCGGTAGTGAATCATAGGGTGCTCGTTGCGGATATCCGGTGTCCTCTCTGGTTTCCGGCTTCCGGCTTCTTCCCCTCTGGCTTCTGGTTTCCGGCTTCTCGTTTCTTCTCCCTCACTCCACCGACAGAATGTAGTCGTAATGCGGCTGCCCGCCCCGCACAATTTCGACCGCGATGTTCGCGAACTGCTCCTCCACTCTGGCGCTGAGGGCTTCCGCCGCCTCCTGCGTCACATCCGCGCCGGTGTAGAGCGTCACAAGTTCGGCGCGCTCCGCGTCCATCGCCCGCAGGAGGTCGAGCGTCACCGTCGCGCTGTCGCTGCCGGAGACGGTGAGCACATCATCGAGCAGCCCGATCACCTGGCCGGATGTGACCGCGACGCCGCCAATCGACGCGTCCCGCACGGCGCGCGTCACCTCGCCGGTGTGCGTCCCGCTCGCGGCCTCGGTCATCGCGTCCGCGTTCCGGTCGAGATCGGCGGTGAAGGTGAAGGCGGAGAGCGCGGCGATCCCCTGCGGGATCGACTTCGTCGGCACCACGCGCACCTGCTTCGTCGCCATCTCCGCCGCCTGCCGCGCGGTCAGGACGACATTGCCGTTGTTCGGCAGCACGATCACGGTCTCCGTCGGGGCCTGATTGATCGCGTCGAGCACTTCCTGCGTCGAGGGGTTCATCGTCTGCCCGCCGTGCACGATGGCGGACGCTCCGAGGCCGCGCAGCACGGCGGACAACCCCTCGCCCGCCGCGACCGCGACGACGGAAACACCGGTCGTCCGCTCCTCCACCGGGGCCGCCGCGCCAGACGACGCGCCGCCTTCGAGCGTCTCGACCTGATTGTCCATGTTGTCGATCTTGATCTGGCTGAGCGCGCCGAACGTCACGGCGTACGAGAGGAGTGCGCCGGGATCGGTCGTGTGGATATGTGCCTTGACGTACTGTTCATCACCGACGATGACCGCGCTGTGGCCCATCGCCGCCATCCGGTCGCGGATCGAGTCGAAATCGAGCGTCACGCCGGGGGTGCAGGCGAGCAGGAAGTTCGTGCAGTAGCCGTAGTCGTCCTCGCCGTGCTTCTCGGTCAGTTCGCCCACATCAAATGCCATCGTCACGCCGTCGGGCACGATCGCCGACAGTTCCTCCGTCTCGATGCTCCGGCCGGCGAGGTGCAGCCGCATCCCCTCCAGGATGACGACGAACCCCTGCCCGCCGGCATCGACGACGCCCGCCTCGCGCAGGAGCGGCAGCATCTCCGGCGTCTTCGCGAGCGTGGCGCGCGCCCCGGCCAGCGCGCGGTCGAGGACGGCCCGCACATCGCCGCCCTCCTTCGCCGCGACGGTGGCGGCTTCCGCCCCGCCGCGCGAGACGGTCAGCAGTGTGCCCTCGACGGGCTTGAGCACGGCCTTGTACGCCATCGCGGACGCCTCAGTGAACGCCGCTGCGAGGAGTGGGCCGTCCAGCGCGGCGTGCCCATCCAGCGCCTTCGCCATGCCGCGGAAAATCTGCGAAAGGATGACGCCGCTATTGCCCCGCGCCCCCATCAGCGCACCGTACGCGGCACGGCTCGCCACATCGCCCACCGACCGCCCGGCGGCTTCGCCCCCCTCGGCGGCGGCAGTGTACGCGGACTTCATCGTGAGGAACATGTTCGTGCCGGTGTCGCCGTCCGGCACGGGGAAGACATTGAGCGCGTTGACGCCGCCGACATTCCGCTCCAGCCAGCCGGCACCCGCGCCGAGCGCGCGGAGGAAACCGGGGCCATCGACGGTCTCCACCGGCCCCGCCCCACGCTCCGGCGCGTCGGCCCCTCCCTCTTGCGCCCCGCGCACCCCCCGCCGTGTCTCCGCACTCATCCCGGTTATTCTCCCTGATTGTCGCTAAAACGCAGCCCGTGAACATGCACATTAACCGCGACGGGGCGCAACCCGAACGCCCGCTCAACGGCGAAGTAGACCGTGCGAATCGCATTGTGCGCCACCTGCGCGATGGGCAGGCCGTATTCCATCACCACATGCAGCGTGATCGTGATGCGGTCGCCATCGACCTGCACCGCGATGCCGTCCCGCGCGTCGGGCGGCGGCGGATGGCCGATCCGTCTGCCGACGCGGCTGCGCAAGTCCTGCGGCACCAGTTCCACGATGCCGTAGCAGCCGAGCGTCGCCTGATGGGCGACGGAGCCGATAGCGCGCGCGGAGACGACGATGCGCCCCGGCGCCCCGCCCTGCTCGCGCGTTGGTTCCTCCAGTACCGTCGTCATCGTGCGCCCCGAATTTCCTTCTTGCGTCCAGGTGAGCGGAATGGTAGCATACGCAGGTTGCGGCATCGAACGCGACCGTTCGGGCGCATCTGAGCGAAACGAAGCGTGTACGGAGATCCGCGCCGCCATTGTAGCGGCAGGTGCGGGGACTGGTAAAGGAAGCGACGCACGATGAAATGTGAGATTACCGGCAGGAAGCGCTCATTCGGGCACAACGTCTCCCACGCGAAGAACCGCACGAACCGGTATTGGCTGCCCAATGTGCAGAAGAAGCGCGTGATGGTCAACGGCAAGATGGTGCGCATCCAGATTTCCATGCGCGCGCTCCGCACGCTCACCAAGACTGGCCGGATGGCAGCCAAGGGCAAGTAACGCCCGCCGCGTTACCCATCGCACCTTCCGGGGACGGCGCTGCGCCGTCCCTTTTGTTGTTCAGGAGAAATCGCCCTTAATATCGTCGTCGGCCCGATGCGTCCCGCTCCTGGTAATACTGATCCCGCTCGCTCGGGTCGCGCCCGTCCCGCTTGCCGCCAGTCACGCGGTTCCACAGCCAGGAGAGGATGAAGACCGCGATTGCGAACGCGATCAAGTACCCAACCACCGCGAAAACGAGATGCACGACGAACGAGAGCACCTTGGCGATCAGCAGCGCGACGAGCGCCGCCACAATCACAAACAGGACGAGTCGCACGCCCGATAGGCCACCGCGTTGTCCATTCCCATTCGTATTCATGTCAGAAACCCTTTCCGATTCCGATTGCCGGGGGAGGCGTTCCCCCGCTTCTCTCAATTATACGCCCGGATGGCGCGCGGGTTGCCCGCTCGCGCACCATCCCCTCACACGACGACCTTGAATGCGTACACGATCCGGTCGTACCACATCAGGAGTGTCGTGACGGCGGAGAACGCGAGCAGCACGGCGGCGACGCACCACCCCCACCGCACCCGCCGCACCCGCCGCACCACCCACGCGAGCGCGACGCCCGCGCCGAGCGAGACGGCGGGCAGCGCGTACAGCGGGTACCGCACGTAGAGCCGCGCCACGATCCCCACCACCAGCATCGCCGCCGCCACCGCCAGCCACACGACGAGGGTCAGGACGAAGGACTCAGGACTCAGGACCAAGTGGGATTCAAGCCCCTTCGTCCTGAGTCCTGAGTCCTTCGCCCTCCCACACCAGAGCAACGCGACGCCCGCGACACAGAGGACGACGGGCCAGACGCGGTAGAAGGCGAAGGAGACCTCCCACGCCTCGCGCGCGAGGGCGACGGCGAGGTGGGGGGTGGTGACGGCGGGGAGGCCGTTGCGGTCGTCGGGGGTCGCGCCGCCGGTGCGGTAGAGGCGGGTCGCGGGAGTGGCCGGGGCACCGGTCGCCTCCTGCTCGATGGCGGCGGTTGTGCTGCCACCGAAGAGGTCGCGCGCCGGATACCGATAAAACAACGCAAACGCGATTACCGCCGCCATCACCGCTGCCATCGCAAACAGCACTACCCGTATTTTCTCCTCCCCCTTCCCCCGTGGGGAAGGGGGGTGCCCTTTGGGCAGTGGGGGGATTAGGATAACCATCCCCATCCGCCCGATGAGATAGAGCGCCACCGTCGCCGCCGTCAGCACAAAGACACCGATATGCGCGAGCAACGTCAGGCAGATCACCGCCGCGAACCCGGCGCACCACCGCCAGCGGCGCGGCCCAGAAAGTTGGTCGTATGCCAGCGCGAGGAATGCGAACAGGAGGATCAGCATCCCTTCCGCGAAGATGTTGGCGAATGTGCCCCACGAATAGACGATCCACCCCACCGGCATCAGCGCCATCGTCAGCGCCGCGAGGTTCGCGGTGAGTTGGTCACGCGTGACGCGCCGTGCGACGTACCAGATGACGCAGAAGCGGGCCGCGTCGATGCCGAGCGCGAAGAGAAAGAGGAGCAGCGTGCGGTCGCGGATGATCCACGAGAAGGGGAGCATGAAGAGGTACGGCGTCGGCGCGTAGAGCACGGTGCGTCCGCCGAACTCGGCGGATTGGATCGGCAGGAGCAGCATGTGGTTGTCCGCGACATCCGCGAGTCGGTGAAGGTGGAACTTCAGGTCCACGATCACGATGCTCGGGTGGAGCACCCCTGCGAACCGCAGCGCGAGCGTCGCCCCCACGATCGTCGCGAGCGCGCGCACATCCCGCGCGGTTGTCGGGGAGCCGAGGCGGCGGCAGAGCGGCGGCACGAGCGCGCGGATCACCGCCACGACCGCGAGCATCAACACGCCCGCGCGAACGGCCCCGCCCGCATCCACCGTCAGGAACAAGCGATTGCCGATCAGAAACGCCGCCATGCCCGCCGCCACGGTTATCGCGCCCGCGCACGCCACCGCGCCGCCCCACCCCGCGACGAGCAGTGCGAGCGCGACGCAGAGCACGCACACCCAGAGCGAGAGGGCGATTTTCGCGGGCGGCAGCGCGACGCCGCGACCGACGGGGCGAATGGTCACGTCCCGCACCGCGACGCCGAGCGGCCGCTGCTCCCCCGGTGGTGTGTACGTCTGCGCGGCGAGCGTGACGATGAGCGTGCCGTTCGGGAGAAACGAGGCGGGCACATCGAACCCGTAGGTCGCGAAGACTGGCGTCAGTTCCACCTGCCCGACCTCGCCGCCGTTCGCCAGCACATGGACGGTGCGTGATGGGTTGACCGAGCGCGACAGGTCGAGGTCGAGATGCACCGCGCCCCGCCCGATGCCGGGAAAAGCGATCCGCCCGTTCTCCCGCGACCAGCGATACCGCGCCCCACCATCGGCGGGCGACTGCCGCTCCGGCCCGTAGAAGTTGCGGATGAGGGCGGTGTCCTGCGCCGCGTCGCCAATCGCCACCCGATACGTGGGCCGCGTCTGATATGCCGCCGCCAGCAGCACGGCGGCGATGAGCGCCGCCGCGATGAGCCAGAGAAGGGTTCGGGGTTCGCGGTTCGCGGTTCGAGGAAATGCGCCGAGCATTCTACCGCGAACCTCCCCCCGACCGCTCACGGCGTGCGGTACTCGATGAATGCCGGGACGCCGCGCGCCCCCGCCGGGGTGTTGCCGGGGAGACGTTCGAGGCCACTCGCCCACGGCAGCGCGCGGAGGCGTTCATCCGGCGCATCCTGCCCACCATTCGGGAGGATGACGGCGTACCGCGTCGGCAACGTTGCCGGGTCCACACCTTCGAGCGGGCGCAGTGTCCCCTTGCCCGCCATCACCCGCGCGAAGAAGGGGAGCACGTCGCGATCGATCGTCTCACGCGGGACGAAGAAGGTCATGCCGGGGCGCGCCTCCGCCTCTGCCGCCATCCGCTTCCCCGCCTGCGACGCGAAATACGAGTCGAACCGCAGCGTCTCCGTCGTGTCGTGCCGCATCAGCCCGAAGTACGTCCCCACATTCAATGTGAGCATCGCCGCGAGCATCAGAGGCGCGACGACGCGAAGCGCCCATCGCCTCCCCTCCCCCTCTCCTATCGCTTGCGATGGAGAGGGGGTCAGGGGGTGAGGTTTCCCCGTCATCCGCCTCCACACCGCGTCCACCGCGAGCGCGACGATGAGCAGCGCGGGCGGGAGCGTGTCGAAGGCGCGCAGGGTGTTCGGCGCGTCGATCGCGAGCACGCTGGGAATCAGCATCACCGCGAGGTAGCCGAGCACGAGCCATTCTGCGAACCGGCGCGACCGCGATCTGTCCGACGGGCCGTGCAGCCGCCCCGTCACGAGGAGCGCCAACCCCGCGAGGAAGAGGATGGCCATGATGGCGTCGAGGTGCGGTGCGAACGGGAGGTTGTGCTTCGGCTCGTGGTCGCCGCGCACGGTGTACATGCCGATGTTCGGCGCGATGTTCGCCTGGAACGCGGCGAGGCGATCCTGCCCCAATCGCTGGAGGTTCACTTCGGAGAAGATCGCCGTCTGGCGCGGGCGGGCAGTGTACTGCGCGAAGTGCGTCGCGACGTACCGGAGCAGCGGCGCGGCGAGGATCAGGAAGACCCCGGCGAGCACGGCGAAGCGCGGCAACCAGAAGCGGAGGAACCGTCCTGGCTCCCTGATGAGCAGCACGAGCGCGACGAGCGCGATCAGGACGAGCGTGAACGGGCCGGAGTGGTAGCAGTAGAGCGACCCCGCCGCCCCGACGCCCGCCAGCGCCCAGTCGCCCCACCGCCGCACCTGCATCGCCCGCACGAAGAGGAGGAGCGCGAGCAGCACCAGCCCAGTCGAGAAACTGGGCGCGAGCGCCACCCGCTGCATCCTCAGCGCCCAAAATGCGGCGGCGAAGAGGTACGCCGCGATCAACCCGACCCGCGCCCCGAAGAGCCGCCGCGCGAGCAGGAAGAGGAGCGCGACATCGATCACGCCCATCGTCGCCATGAAGAGCCGGAGCGTGAGCAGCGACACGCCGAAGAGTCTGAACGCCACCGCCATTGGGTAGAGGAAGAGCGCCGGGAGGGCAATGTCCGGCTCGTAGACCGGGCGGTACGATGGGTCGTCGAGAATCTGGGCCGCCTTCAGCGCGTGCCGTCCCTCATCCTTGAAGAGACTGGCCGGCATCTCCGTCAGCAGCGTCAGCCGCAGCGCGACCGCCAGCGCCGCGATCCCCACCAGCGCCACAACCTGCCACCGCCGCAGCCGTGTCTCATCATCTCCTTCCCCTTCTCCCGTGGAGAAGAGGGCAAGGGGGTCAGGGCCGAACCCCGCCACCACCCCAACCAGCCCCGCAGCCAGCATCACCGCGCCAACCAGCGTCCACCGGTGCTGCGCGACGATCACCTGACCGGCGAGCGCGATCACCACCCCGCCGAGGATGAGCGCGCGGTCGTCGAGGCGGGCGCGCCGTCGCAACGCGCGGAGCGGCGCGGTCAGCGCGGCCCACCAGACCGGCGCCCAGCGCACCGTCGCCACCGCCGCGAGCGTCAGTTCCAGCGGCATGGCGACGCGCCAGAACGGGACGCGCGCCAGCAGCACGCCGAGCGTCACGACGCACGCCATCGCCCCCGCCGCCGTCAACCGCGCGCGCAGCCCAGCGTGTTGGCCCACGACGAGCGCCGCCAGCAGCACGAGCAGCGCGACGCTCACCGCCGCGTCCGGCGACGGGATCGCCTTGCCGGGCCACGCGGCGAGTTGGGCGTCCCCGACGAGCGCGATGCCGAGTTCCCGCCGGTCGCGCGGCGGCGAGTACGTCTCATCGGTGCGAATTGTGACAAAGAGTTCGTCGTGCCGTTGGAGAAGCGCCGTAATATCCGCCGCCACCGGATGCTCGACATTCGACGGCCATGTATCGAGCGTCACCCCGTTCGCGAGGAGGGTGATCGTCGTCACGGAGGTGCCCGGTGGCCGCCCGGAGAAGCGCATCGTCAGGATCAGCCGCCGGTGCGCGGGGAGGACGCGCCGCGCCGCCCGGAAGGTGAGCGTCGATTCCGCGCCCGTCCACCGGAACGCCGTGCTCTCCTTCGTCCGCTCGCCGCTATTCCACCCGACCGATGCGTGGTCGAACGCCGTGCCGACGGGTGCGAGGGCGATAGGCTGCGCCCGCTGCATCGCGCCGACCAGCCCCAGCAGCGCGAGCAGCACGACGCCGAGGATCAGCCCTGCGGACAGGAGCGGCTGCCGCCCCTCCCCTCGGAGCAGCAGGTGCGGGCGACGGCGCGCCCGTTCCATCGTTCCCGTCATGTATGGTACGCCCGCGTGATCCGACCGTACCAAATGAGCGCGGTCTCGACGGCGCTAAACATCAGAAGCATCACCACGACCGCCCTCCCCCACCGCCATCGCCACCCGTATCCGAGCGCCACCCCCGCCCCCACCGCAACAGCCGGAATCGCCGTCACCGCGTACCGGACATACCGCTCCGCGAGCACCCCGACCACGAGAAACAGGAGCGTCACCCCAACCCAGACAAGAGACACCACGCAGAGGCGGCGGGGAGACCTAACCCCCAGCCCCTTCCCGCGAAGAAGGGGCCGCCCGTCACCAGCCATGACCTCACCCCTTTCCCCTCCCCCTTCCCCCGTGGGGAAGGCGGGTGCCCTTTGGGCAGAGGGGGGGTTAGGTCCCCGCCGCCACAGCAGCCAGAACCCGAGCGGCGCGACGAGCAGCGGCCAGACGCGATAGAAGGCGTACCCTTCCACCCAGAGTTGCCCCACGACCGCAACGACGGGATTGCCCGTCCGGTACTCATGCAGGCCAATTGACGGGTCGGGGCGCGGACCGCCGATCTCATACGTTCCGCCCGTCGCGACGGCGGGGGGCGCGGCGAGCGCGGGGTCGTCCGTGGCGGCGTGCGCCCCGGCGAGCGGGATGCGGTAGAACAGCCCGAAGGCGAGCGCCCCGGCGACGCACGCCAGCGACAGCGCAGCGACGAAATCCCGCTCGCGCCACGGCGCGCGGCGTGCCCGCAGCAGCGCGACCAGCCAGACGGCGAACAGCGCGCCGAGCAGTGCGACCGTTGTCACTGCGACGCCGATGTGCGAGAGCAAGGCCAGTGTGAGCACGGCGACGGAGATCACCGCCACCCACCACGCGCGCAGCCGCTCCCCGCCGAGGATGCAGAGCGCGAAGAGGAGCGTCATTGCCCACTCGCCGACCGCGTTCGTCAGGTTGCCCCACGAGAAGATGATGAACGCAAGCGGCACGATCCCTGTGAGCGTCGCCGCGCACGTCGCCGCGATCCGGTCGCACATCGCCTTCCAGACGACGAGACCAACGACGATCATGCGCGACACATCGAGCAACTGCGTGCCGATGGTCAGGAGATCCGCGCGGCTGCGAACGACGAGCGCGAAGGGGGCGAAGAGCAGGTAGACGCCGGGTGGGTAGGGCACCGGGCGGTTCCGGTCGTAAAGCGCGGGGATTTCCTGATACCAGATGTGGCGGTCGATCACGTCCTCCAGCCGGTGGACGTGGAAAATCAGGTCGCTGACAATCATCGCGGGGTGGTACAACCCGCCGAGCCGCGCCGCGAGCACGCCGAGCGCTGCCGCGATCAGCCACCGCGCCGCGTCTAGCCCGCCCGCGATGCCGAGTCGGCGCATCGCCCACGGAACGGCGAACCGGAGCGCGGCGGCGATGAACAACACAACCGCCGCGACCCGCACCCACGGCCCCGCGCCCTCCGCGACGAAGAGCCGGTTGCGGATGAGCAACGCCGCGCATCCGAGCGCGACGACGAGCGACGACGCGCTCGCCTCCCACCCCCGCAGCCCGCCAACGAGCAGCGCGAGCAGCAGGAGCACGACCGCGCCCCAGAGCGCGAGCGCCGTCCGCGCCGGGGGCAACGCGACGCCGCTACCCGGCTGCACGCGCACGCGGCTGACGAGCACGCCGAGTTCGCGGCGGTCGCCGGGCGCGCGGAAGGGTGTCGTCTGGATTGTGAGGATTAAGTTGCCCGTTGTCAGGTACGGGGCGGGGACGTTCAGCAAGTAATCCGCGAAGTCCGGCGTGAGGCGAACGCGGGCGATCTCGCCGCTGTTGGCGAGGATGACGACGTCCGGGTTCGGGTTCGCGCCGGCCGCCATCGTCAGGACGACGCTCGCGGCGGTGCGGCCGATGCCGGGGAAGGCGATGGCGCTCTCGGCGCGCGCCCAGCGGAAGGTCTGGCCCCCGACTGCCACGGGTTGCCGCTCCGCCGCGTTGAAGTCGCGCACCAGGGGGTCGTCCTGCACGCGCGCGCCCACGGCGATGTCGTACGCGGGGTGCGTCTGATAGGCGAGCGCGATGACGATTGCCGCAATCACCGCGACGACCGCGACGCACCACCACCAGCCGAGCGTGGCGACGCGACGCGCGATGCGGCCGCTCATCCCATGCTCCCCCAGCGTTGCCGCGACCATTGCCCCCGATCGCGCTTCCTTCGCCCGCAGGCCCACGCTGCCTACCTCCGTCCCCATTCCGACCCCGTGCGGCATCGAGGGGCAGTGTAGCAGATCGGGCGACGCGGCCCGGCGGTATGGTACACTTGCCGCCCGATGTGGGGTGAACGGACGGATTGCACGAGGGGGCTGACGGATGGGCGCAAAACGAGGTGGACTGGGCCGCGGCCTCGGGGCGCTGATGCCGGAAGGCGCGCTCGGTGGCGGTGGCATCGAGGTCGATATCGCCGCCATCGCGCCCAACCCGTATCAGCCACGCACCATCTTCGCGGAGGACGAGATCGCCTCGCTCGCCGCGTCCATAGCGGAGCACGGCATCATCCAGCCCCTGCTCGTCGCCCGCGCCGACGCGACGGACAGCACGCCCTACCGCATCATCGCCGGGGAACGGCGCTGGCAGGCGGCGCAGCGCGCCGGGCTGCGGCAGGTGCCGGTCGTCGTCAAGGATGCCACCCCGCAGCAGATGCTCGAACTCGCCCTCGTGGAGAACATCCAGCGGGCGGACCTGAACCCCCTGGAGGAGGCCTTCGCGTATCGCACGCTCGTCTCCGAGTTCGGCATGACGCAGGAGCAGGTCGCGCGGCGCGTCGGCAAGAACCGCACGACCGTCGCGAACGGCATCCGGCTGCTCGGCGCCGCACCCGTCATCCAGGGGGCGCTCGCGGTGGGGCAGATCACCGAGGGGCACGCCCGCGCCTTAATTGGCCTGACGGATCATGCCCAGCAAGGGAAGGCGCTCGCCCTTGTCACGGAGCGCGGCCTCAATGTGCGCCAGACGGAAGCGCTCGTCCGCACATGGGACGAGCGCCCTGTTGATGCGGAACCCGCACCCGCCCCGCCGGAAATCGAGACGGTGCAGGGCCGCATCGGCACCGCACTCGGCGCGCAAATCTCCCGCGTCCAAGTGCGGAAAATGCGCCGGGGCTATCAGGTCACGCTGCAAATCCCCGATGATGCCGGTCTGAACGCCATCGTCAGCCGCCTGACCCAGTAATAAATTAGGAGTGATCCGCGCGGATCAGCCGGGCGGGGCGCTGGTGGGTGATGTACGCCCACGTCCACTGCGCCATCACCGCGAGCCGGTTGCGGAAGCCGATCAGCGTCCAGATGTGGATGAAGACCCAGATTACCCACGCGATGAATCCGCTCGTCTTGACGTGGAAGGTGACCGCCACCGCGCGGTTCCGGCCAATCGTCGCGATCGTGCCACGGTCGTGGTAGCGGAACGGCTCGGTCGGCTGCCGCGCGATGGCGCGGACGATGTTCTCCGCCGCCGCCGTGCCCTCCTGCGTCGCGACGGGCGCGAGGCCCGGCAGCGGGTGACCGTCCGCGCCGTTCAGGGCAGCGAGATCGCCGATGACGAAGACTTCGGGATGCCCCTTCAGCGAGAGGTCCGGCTCGACCGGCACGCGCCCGCCGCGTTCGAGCGGCACGCCGAGCGACTTGCCGAGCGGGGACGCCGTGACGCCCGCCGCCCAGATCACCGTCGCCGCCGGAATGCGCTCATCGCCCAGATGCACCGCGTGCCGGTCGATACCCGTGACGCCCGACCCGGTACGAATGTGGACGCCGAGATCTTCCAGGTCCGCCGCCGCCTTGCGGGACAAGTCCTCCGGGAAGGTCGGGAGGATGCGCGGCCCGGCGTCAAGCAGGTAGATTGTCGCGTCCTCGGGCCGGATGGAGCGGAACTCCATGCGGAGCGTCTCGCGCGCGATCTCGCTCAGCGCGCCCGCCAACTCGACGCCCGTCGGGCCGCCCCCGACGATGACGAAGGTGAGCAACGTATCGCGCATGACGGGGTCCCGCTCCCGCTCCGCCGCCTCGAAGGCGAGGAAGACGCGGCGACGGATGGCAATGGCATCATCGAGGCTCTTCAAACTCGGCGCATCCTTCTCCCACTCGTTGTGCCCGAAGTAGGCGCTCACCGCGCCGGGCGCGAGGATCAGATAGTCGTACGTCAGCCAATCCCCGCTGCTATCGGCCACGCCGGTTTCCGCGTCCGGCGCGAGCATCACCGCGCGGTTCTCGCGGTCAATCCCCGTCACGTCCGCGAGCAGCACCGCCGTGTTGCGCTGCCGCCGCAGGATGGCGCGGATCGGCGAGGCGATGTCGGCGGGCGAAAGGGCAGCGGTCGCCACCTGATAGAGCAGCGGCTGGAAGAGGTGATGGTTCACGCGATCCACGAGTGTCACGCGCACCGGCGCGTCCTTCAGCGCCTTCGCGGCGGTCAGCCCGCCGAACCCACCACCCACGATCACCACATGCGGCGTCGCGTGGTGCGCATCAGTCTGCGCGGTCATCATCGAGCGATTGTGGTTGAGGATGTGTGTAGCCATTGTCGGACCTCCATTGGTCATCCTGACGCGACGCCATTGTCGCACCAGTAGCCGGTAGGTAGTGGGCGGTGAGCAGTGGGCAATTGTGAAAGCGGGAGGCGCTTCGCGCCGCTCTTTCCGACCCTGTTCACCGCGCACTGCCCACCGCCCACTACCGAAAGTACGTACGTGCCCCCTTGACATTGCTCTCGCACAGATGTACTGTCCGTACACGGTTCTCTTGCGCGAACCCCTCGGTGACGGGTATACTGCCCGCCGCTTGTCGCATCTGGCCCTGGGCCGGGTGGAGACTGAAACAGTATGGTAACCGAGGAGTGGACGCGCGATGGCGACGAAAGTGATTCTCACCCAGGATGTCGAACATCTGGGTATGGCGGGGACAGTGCAGACGGTCAAAGAGGGGTTCGCCCGCAACTACCTGCTGCCAAAGAAGTTGGCGGAGATCGCCACACCCGGCTCGATCAAGCAGGTGCAGGAGCGGCAGGCGGCGCTCGATAAGCGACTCCGCAAGCAGGAGGACGAGCTGCGGTCGCTCGGTGATCGCATCGCCGCGACGACGCTCACTTTTACCGCGCGGGTCGGCGATCAGGGGCGGCTCTTCGGCTCGATCACGGCGCAGGAGATCGCGACCGAACTCTCCCGCGTGGTGGGCGAGGAAGTGGATCGCCGCAAGATCGCGCTCGATGAGCCGATCCGCAGCATCGGGGAGCACAAGGTCCCCGTCCGGCTCGTTGGTCGCCTCATCCCCGAAGTGACTGTTGTGGTCAAGGGCGAGGGCGACGAGGAGACGGTGGCCCCTGCGGCAGCGGCGGACGATCAGCCCGACCAGCCGGAACCGCCGGAGGCGTAGGGAAGTGCTGAGTGCTGCGGGTGCCCTCTGGGCGGCATGAGTGCTGAGTAGGTAACTCGGCACCATGTGCTCGCTCCTCAGTACGTAGCGCTCGTGCTGAGTGCTGAGTGCTGAGGGGGAAATTGCCCGTCAGCACTCAGCACTCAGCACTCAGCACTGAGGAGCATAGCGACGGATGGCGCTACAAGAGCGGGTTCTCGACCGGTTACCACCGAACAATAGCGACGCGGAGCAATCCGTCCTCGGCTCCCTGCTGATCGATCGCGAGGCGATTGTCCGGATTCGCCCCTCCCTCCAGCCGGGGGATTTCTACCGTGGGGCGCACCGGGAGATCTACGCCGCGATCATCGACCTCTACGACAAGCGCGAGCCTGCCGACCTGACGACCCTGCCGGACGAACTCCAGCGCCGGGGCCGCCTCGATGATATCGGCGGCACCGCGTACCTGACGACGCTCCTCGGCATGGTGCCAACCGCCGCGCACGTCGAGTATTACGCCGGCATCGTTAAGCGCGAGGCGACACGACGACGCCTGATCGACGCCGGCTCCACCATCGTCTCCATCGGGTACAACGACGACCTCGAACTGATCGACGCCCTCGACAAGAGCGAGAAACTCGTCTTCGATGTCTCGCAGGACCGGTTGGAGCGCGATTTCAAGCCGATCTCGCACTACCTCGACGCCTTCTTCGAGCGCATCGACTTCGTGCAGCAGCATCGCGGCGAACTCGTCGGGGTGCCGACCGGCTTCGCCGATCTGGACAAGATGACCGGCGGGTTGCAGCAGTCCGACCTCATTATCATCGCGGCGCGCCCCGGCGTCGGCAAGACCTCGCTCTGCCTCAGCATCGCCTTCAACGCCGCCCTACGCTACAGCAAGAGCATCGGCGTCTTCTCGCTCGAAATGAGCGGCGAGCAGCTCGTGCAGCGTCTGCTCGCGATGGATACCGGCGTGGACTCGCAGCGGCTGCGGCTGGGGTACGTGGACGACGACGAGTGGCCCGCGATCTCCAAGTCGCTCGGCAACCTCGCCACCGCGCCGATCTTCATCGATGACACGCCCGCGATCAGCGTGAGCGAGCTGCGCTCGAAGGCGCGCCGCCTGCGGGCGGAGTCGGGCGTCGATCTCATCATCGTCGATTACCTCCAACTGATGCGCGGCGGCCGGAGCGACAACCGCGTGCAGGAAGTCGCGGAGATCACGCGCTCCCTCAAGGAACTGGCGCGCGAACTCAACGTCCCGCTGATCGCGTTGTCGCAACTCTCCCGCGCGGTCGAGTCCCGCGCGGAGAAGGTGCCGGTGCTCTCGGACCTGCGCGAGTCCGGCTCCATCGAGCAGGACGCGGACATCGTCATGTTCATTTACCGCGAGGAACTGTACGACCCGGAGACGGAGAAGAAGGGCATCGCGGAGATCCACGTCGCCAAGCACCGCAACGGCCCGATGGGTGTCGTCAACCTCCGCTTCTTCCAGGCCGTGACGCGGTTCGCCGATCTGGAAGTCTATCGAGAACCGATGTAAGTGCTGAGTGCTGAGTGCTGAGTGCTGAGTGGGAATTATCCTCTCAGCACTCAGCACTCAGCACTCAGCACTCGGAGGGGCCATGCAGAGCATCAAGGATGTCATTCGCGGTTCACGGTTGGCGGCGTACGTGGAGGAACGGGCGTCGGAGTCCGGCGAGGTCAATATCCCCGTCACGCGGCGCGACCAGCACGGCGCGGCGAACGCGGACGATTGCCCGAAGTGTGGCGGCGCGGGCTTCTTCCGGCTCGAAGTGCCGGTCAATCACCCGCAGTTTGGTCGCATCGTCGCCTGCGAGTGCCACGAGCGCGAGCGCGCGGCGACGCGGTACAGCGATCAGCGATCGATCTCCAACCTCGATCACTTCGTGGACAGCACCTTCGGAACGTTCGACAAGGATGTCCCGAACACGCGCGAGGCGTTCGTCCAGGCGAAGCAGTACAGCGAGACGTACGAGCCGGTTTGGCTCGTCCTCTTCGGCGGCTATGGCACGGGCAAGACGCACCTCGCCGCCGCCATCGCGAATGAGGCCGTCCGCCAGCAGATGACCGTGCTCTTCGCCGTCGTCCCCGATCTCCTCGATCAACTCCGCGCCGCGTACGACCCGAAGAGCGGCGTCTCCTTCGACGACCGCTTTAACATGATTCGTGAGGTTGGCGTGCTCGTGCTGGACGACCTCGGCACGGAGAACACGACGCCGTGGGCACGTGAAAAACTCTTCCAGATCATCAACTACCGCGCGATGCAGCGGCTCCCGCTCATCGTCACAAGCAACAACATCCGGCCCGACCAGAAGTTCGGCATCGACTTCCCCGGCATCGACGACCGGATCGCCTCCCGCCTCGCGGATGTCCGCATGGTGCGGCACGTCCACATCCCCGCCGGGGATTACCGCAAGCGCCAGACCGGTTTCCCAACCGTGATTACACAACGCCCACCGAGGCGGCAGTATTAGCGCGCTGCTGCGCTACTTGACAGAGCGCGTCGTCGCACGTACAATACGTAACGTACAGACTGTCCGTATTGGCGATCCTGACGGTGCGTGCGGCGAACGCGATTGAAGGGCGACAATGGCAACCAATTACGATCCGATCATTGACCAGACATTGCGGCTGATCCACAGCCAACTGCACCGCTACCACCGCCACCTGACTGGCGTGGCGCCCGACGCAATCTCGGTCGATCAGTTGCGCGCTGGCCCGTTCGGGCAGGACCTCTGCCGCCTCGCCCGCATCGCGCGGGGCGAGGAGCGCGTCGAGGCCGATCAGGTCTTCCAGTCCGTCCGCGCCGTGCTCGACCTGCTCTTCTGGCCAGCGGGCGCGGATGTCTACGAGGTGCAGCACCCCTTCTGGACGGAGCCGCTCGGCAGGATGCTCTCGCAGGCGAAATGGCGCAGCGTGGATCGCGATGAATTAATGAGCATCGGCGCGGCGGCGGATCAGCTCGGCGTCGCACGCCCGACGATCTACCGCTGGATGTATGCGGGTTCGGTCGAGTCCGTCCGGGACGATACGAGCGACCGCTTCTACGTCCTCAAGCGGGACATCACGAGCATCATGGTGGAAGAATCCCGTCTCGCGGAGGAGCAGGAGACTGCGTTACGCCGCGCCCCCGCCACACAACCCATCCGCCCGCTGGGGAGCCGCACGCTCCAATAAGGGGGAAGTAGCGAGTAACGAGATGGGACGGATGCCTCCCACTCGCTACTCGCTACTCCGAGGCGAGCTGCACCAAAGACTCGTGGACATCGTCCCATGTTGGGGTGGGGCGGGCATCGCCCTCGGCGCACTTGATGTTGACGTAGCCGCTGCGGAAGGGGCGCGCGACCTTCTCGTCCGGGAGGTACTGCCGCCGCGCGATGCAGCCGTTGTCGTTACCCAGCAGGTGGAGCGAGACGGACGTGACCGGCGAGGTCGTG
>JBBSII010000011.1:0-18360 GCA_038232175.1 Thermomicrobiales bacterium | reverse complement strand
TAGTTCGCACCGTTCCTGCTGGGGATGCCGACCTTCAACTTCGTGAGCGATTGCGCATCGGTCAGCCCCTTGCCCTTCGGGGCGAAGACGGCAATCGGGTACTGCTGGTAGACGGCGGCGACATAGACGACGGGTACCCCCTGCGCCCGCGCGAGGGCGACCTCATCGCCGCTGGCGTTGAGGAAATCGCGCTCGCCGCGCGCCGTCAGTTGCATCAGGTCGGACGAGGAGCCGTAGTCGAACTGCGCCTTGAGACCCTCGGCGGCGAAGCGCCCCTTCGCGTCCGCCATGTAGAATTGGGCGAACTGGACGTTCGGGATGTAGCTGAAGGCGAGCTTCACATTCGTGGGCGGCTTGCCGGAGACGACCGACGGGGCGGTGGTCGTGCTCGCCGCGCCGGTCGCGCGACTGGCGGCGGGTGCGGACGTGGCAGGCGGCGCGGTGGTCCCGACCGGCCCCGGTGTGGCGACGGGTGCGGTGGCAGGCGGCGTGGCGGTCGTGCTCGATCCACCGCAGGCGGCGAGCAGGGCACCGAGCGACGCATTGGCGGCGGCGACGAGAAACAGACGACGGTGCATGATTCAGTCCTCCCACGAGAGCAGCAAACGTTCCAGGGACGCGACGATGACATAGCCGAGTGCGGAGATTGCCATCAGGCAGAAGAGCGCGACGAACTTGAGCGGCGTGTCGTAGAGGAACTCCGCCTGCTTGAGCAGGTAGCCGAGCCCCTGCCGCGCCGAGACGAACTCGCCGACGACCGCGCCGATCACCGAGAGGGTGAAGGCGATCCTGATGCCGCCGAGCAGCGAGGGGAGGGCGAGCGGCACCTCGACGTAGCGGAGGATCTGCCAGCGGTTCGCGCCCGCGAGGTTCGCCACGCCGATCAGGTCCGGCTCGATGGCGCGCAGGCCGATCATCCACGTCACGAGGGTCGGGAAGAAGACGATCAGCGCGCAGATCAGGATCTTCGGCAGCAGCCCCGTGCCGAACCAGAGGATGAAGATCGGCGCGATGGCGACGATCGGCATCGCCTGGCAGGCGGCGATCACCGGCGAGAGCGCCCGATCGAGCAGCGGGATGTGGACAAGCACATAGCCGAGCGCGAAGGCGACCGCGATCCCGGCGAGCGCGCCATACCCCGCCTCGATCAGCGTCGTGCGGAGATGCGGCCAGAGGATGCCGTCGCGCAGCACGTCCCGGAACGACCGCGCGACCGCCTCGGGCGGCGGCAGGAGGAACGGTTTGTAGTCGCCGATAATGATGACGAGTTTCCACACCACGAGCAGCAGCACGAAGGCGACGAGCGGTGCGAGCGCGTTCAGCCGCGCGCCGCGCCGTGCCCGTTTCGTGCCGCGCCGTTTGGGTGGCAGCGTCAACGCGGGCGTGCGTTGCTGTGTTCGTTCGAGTGTCCCGACCATGCGACGTGCCTCCCGGTACGGAGTAACCATGCCGGGGGCATAAAAAATCCCGGCGACTTCGCGGTCGTCGGGGCATGTGCATGCGGACATCGGTGAGGCGAGAAATAACAGAGTGGCGGCGGGCTTTAGCCTGCCGAGAAAAACCACAGGCTGAAGCCTATGCCACCATGCTTTTTCGCGTCCCCACCGGGATCGCGTCACCCGCCGCACTACTGATGCGTCTTCTCCCATCCGGACTCTCACCGTCGGCCCCGGAATCACACCGGAATCTGCCACACCCGTTGGGACGTATGGTGTGGCTCGCGGGCTTGGCATGCGGGTAACGTCTGCCTCACCGCCGGTCGGGGATTACACCCTGCCCCGAAGACTGCACGCCGCGATTGTCGGGCGAAACGCCATGGGTGTCAATAGAAGCCAGAAGCCAGAAGGGAAGAAGCCAGAAGCCAGAAAGATCGTAGTCGTCACAATTCACAATTCGTCGATCCTCGTTCGAAATCCACTTCATGGCTATTACCTGTCATCTTCCCTTTCTGGCTTCTGGCTTCTTCCCTTCTGGCTTCTGGCTTCCGAGTCGGGCGAAGCGCTCGGCGGCGGCGGCGAGCGTCTCCGGCTTCTTGGCGAAGCAGAAGCGTTCGAGCATCGCGGCGCGACTGGCGTCCGCATAGAAGACGGAGGGCGGGATGCCGACGACGCCCGCTGTCTCGATCAGGTGGAAGCAGGCGGCAACATCGTTGGGCTTGTCGAAACTGCTGACATCCGCGAGTAGGAAGAAGGTGCCGCCCGCCGCGAGCGTCGGCAAGCCCGCGCCTTCGAGCATCGCGCGCATCGCGTCCCGGCGGGCGGTGTAGTCGCGCTTCAGTTGGGCGTAGTACCCCCACGCCTCCGCCTCCTGGAACGCGGTCGCCATCGCCTCCTGGAACGGGGTCGCGGTGGCGAAGACGCTGAACTGGTGGACGGTGCGGAGCGCGGCGTTCAATGCCGCCGGGCCGATGGCGTAGCCGATCTTCCAGCCGGTCATGCTGAAGGTCTTGCCGGTGCTGTTCAGCGTCAGGGTGCGCTCCCACATGCCGGGGAGGGTTGCCAATGGCACGTGGACGGTGTCGTCGAAGATGATGCGGTCGTAGACTTCATCCGTGATGGCGATCACGTCGTGCCGCTGGCAGAGGCCCGCGATGAAGGCGAGTTCGTCCCGCGTGAAGACCTTGCCCGTCGGGTTGTGCGGCGTGTTAAGGATGATCGCCCGCGTGCGCGCGTTGAACACCGCCGCGAGCGCGTCCCGGTCGAAGGCCCAATCGGGCGGTTGGAGCGTGACGTAGCGCGGCGTCGCCCCCGCGTAGACGATGTCGCCCACGTAGGCGTCGTAGAACGGCTCGAAGAGGATCACCTCATCGCCGGGATCGACGAGCGCGAGGAGCGCCGCCAGCATCCCCTCCGTCGCGCCGGTGGTGACGGTCACTTCGCCATCGGAATCGATCTCCCGCCCGTACGTCGCGCCCCACGTCGCGGCGATGGCGGCGCGCAGCCGGGGTATGCCGTGGCTCGGCGCGTACTGATTCTGGTCCGCGTCGATCGCCGCCGCCGCCGCTTCCTTCACGAAGTCCGGCCCGGCGAAGTCCGGGAACCCCTGCCCGAGGTTGACGGCCTGATGCTTGATCGCCAGCCGCGTCATCTCCGTGAAAATCGATGTCCCGAACCCCTGTATCCGCGCCGCTCCTACCTGCCGCATATCACCAACCCCCTGAACAAATCGACAAACCGATTGAACCGCAGAGACACAGAGGACGCAGAGGGCCGCAGAGAGGGATTAGAGAAAAGATGGGGAGAGTGCGATGCGTCGGACGCCGTCGGTGAGTTTCGCGACGTTGAAGTTAATCAGGAGGCCGAGCGGATAGCCCGTGATACGGAGGTAGGAGAGCAGTTGCGCGGTGTGAATCGGCGCCAATGCATCAACTGCCTTCAACTCGACAATGATTGTCTCTTTGACAATCATATCAACTCTTCCTGTGCCAACCTCGCGGCCTTTGTAACGGACGGCGACTTCATACTGCCGCTGGAATGGGATACCACAGTCGTGCAGTTCCATGCAGAGTGCTTCCTCATAGACGGATTCGAGAAAGCCTGGTCCGAGCGCGCGATGCACGTCAATCGCCGCACCAATGACCGAACGCGAAATCTCATTCAGTTCTGGCGGCACATCGTGCTTTCCATCCCCTGAAACACTCATATGTATCTCTTTTCTCTCCTCTGCGGCCCTCTGCGTTCTCTGCGCCTCTGCGGTTCACTTGTTTTCAGCCTGGCTGCCCTCCACCGGGAGGTCGGTGCGCGGTCCCCATTCGTTCCAGGAGCCGTCGTAGTTCGCCCAGTTGCGGTGGCCGGTGCGGTGAAGGGCGAAGAGGGCGCCCGTCGCGGCCACGCCGCCGCCGCAGTACGCGACCGTCGGCGCATCCTCCGTGACGCCCGCTTGCGCCAGCAGCGCGGACAATTCTTCGTCGCTCCGCCATGTGCCGGTCTGCGGGTCGATGAGCGCGGTCGCCGGGAGGCTGACCGCGCCGGGGATGTGGCCCGCGCGACCGCTCCGCACGACCGCGCCGACGTACTGGTCGGCGGGGCGGGCGTCGATCAGGAGGGCGGAGCGCGCGTCGCTGATCCGCGCGACCTCGTCAATCGTCGTGCGCATCGCGGCGCGCGGCTGCGGCGTGAATGTCGTCGGGGCAACGGTGGGGAGATCGGTCGTCGTCGGGCGGCTCTCAGCAGCCCACTTCTTCCAGCCGCCATTCAGCACGGAGACGCGGTCGTGGCCGTAGTACGTAAAGACCCACCAGAGGCGGGTGGCGAGCGTCGTGCCCTGGTGGTCGTAGATGACGATGTGCGTCGTGTCGTCGATGCCGAGGCGCGACCCCAACGCCGCGAACCGCTCCGGTGGCGCGACCTGAATCGGCACGGGGTCGTCCGGGTCGGTGATGTCCGTCGTCCAGTCCACGAAGAGCGCACCGGGGATGTGCGCCGCCGCGTATTCGCCCGGCGCCGCTGCGTATTCGACGACCATGTTCCCCTTGCCGTCGTCGATGTGGTGCACGTAGCCGCGCACATCGACGACCCGGACGCCCGGATCGTTCAGATGCGCCTTGAGCCATTCAGTGCTGACGAGCGAATCCGTCTTTGTTGCCATCGTCGCTCCTTCCTCTCTCGATCATCTCATCCGTCGCGGCGCATCATACCGTGTTCCACCCATCCATAACCACGACACGGGTAACGCTTTTTGGGCGAAGGATTACCAAGCGCTGGCAACTAATTGCCAGAAGAAAAACTCTCCCCTTGTGCGGAGGGTTCCTCCGTGCTAGAATCGCGCTCAGTCGTTAGTGAAAATATCCAAAAAGTTGTGGGGTTTCCCGGCGCTTGGCACGTCGTGCATCCAACGCTGCGGGGATACGTTAACGGGGCACATGCAGGGCATCGCCGAGGGAGCGGTCACTGAACCCGTGATCGTCCCTCGCCCAGGATAGGGGATGCAAAAAAGGGTTTCGTGGGGATGGCGCCTCGGTGGAGGCCCATCGGCGCTCAGAGCGAGGGGAAAATGCCATGGGAACGACTGATCGGACGAGTGAACAGGGCGCGGTGCGCGATCCGGAGGCGCTCGCACGGCTGGAGCGCAATCTCCGCAGCGCGGGGATGCCCCGCCGTCGCTTCCTCGCGATGGTGAGCGCGGGCGCGGGGGTGGCGACGCTCGCGGCGTGCGGCGGCAGCGCCAGCCCCACCGCGACGAGTGCGCCGACGACCGCACCCACCAAAGCGGCGGGGAGCGCCACCGCGCCAACGAGCGCGCCTGCCGTCGCGCCGACCACCGCCCCCGCCGCTGCGGCGACTGCCCCAGCCCCGGCCGCAGCGGCAACCGCCGCGCCGAGCGTTGCCGCCGCGACGGCCCCCGCTGCATCCGCCGTCACGACCGCGCCAACCGCCGCCGTTGCCACGGGGCCGGAAAGCAAGAAGATTTTCCTCGACGGGACGACCCTCACCAACGAACCCGCGCACAACGACTATAACGCGGACACGTACGCCCAGGGTGTCCCGAATATCCATTCCGGCCTCCTGCGCTACGATCAGGATTTCAACATCCTGCCGGACCTCGCGGAGTCGTTCTCGAACAACGGCAACGTCTATACCTTCAAGATACGCAAGGGCGCGATCTGGAGCGACGGGCAACCCGTCACCGCGCAGCAATGGGTCTACTCGATCCGCCGCAGCATCGACCCGCGCACGGGCAATGGCTATGCATCATTCTGGGACAGCGTGATTAAGGGCGCGGCAGAGTTCTCCTCCGCCGACTCGAAGGCCGCCAATCTCGACCAGTTGTCGAGCGCCGTTGGCGTCCGTGCGGTGGACGACAGCACCTTTGAGGTGACGGGTGACGCCTTCTATGGGCTGATCCCGAGCCAGTTCGCCTTCGTTGCCGCCGAGCCTGCCCGCGAGGACCTTGTCAAGAAGTACGACCCCGCCAAGGGGATCGCCTCCACCGCGTGGACGGATCCGAACAAGGTCGGTGGCCCGGTCGTGAGCACCGGGCCGTGGATCATGACGGCGTGGAAGCACGAATCGCTCATCACCCTCACGCGCAACGACAAGTACTGGAACGCGAAGGCGATCCGGCAGAAGTTCGTCAATATACCGATCCTGCCGGACACAGTGAAGAACACGCTCTCCTACGACAATGGCGACATCGACATCCAGAACATCCCCGCCTCGGAGGTTGACCGGTTCCGCAACGACGCGAAGTTGAAGTCGCAGACCTTCCCCTATCTCTATCCAGGCACCCGCTTCCTCGTGCCGGACACGGGGCACGCGCCCTTCGACAAACTGGAAGTCCGCAAGGCGACGCTCCTTTCAATCGACAAGGACCGCCTCGTCAATCAGGTCGGCAAGAAGGTCAACACCCTCGCCTACGCGATGACCGCCCCCGGCGTCTTCGGCTACTTCGACGACGACGACAACAAACTGAAGAACCTCCAGAAGTACGATCCGAAGGCGGCGCTGGAGGCGCTGAAGGGGACGACGTTCGAGGGCGGGCGCAACTGGCCGAAGGTGACGCTCTCGTACAACTCGTCCGATCCCGACATCCCGGCGGGCACCCCGGACGAGATCGCGCGCGAATTGAAGGCGTCCATCAACATGGACGTGCAGTTGGAGCCGCTGGAGACGAAGGCCTGGAACGCCCGCCGCTTCGCGCTGGACCTCCAATTCCTCTTCTACCGCTGGTACCAGGACTACCCGGACCCCCACAACGAGTACTACCAGACCTTCTCGATCCACAACAAGGGGAACGGCGCGCGGCAGAACTGGACGGATCCGACGTTCGACGACCTGTGCAAGAAGGCCGCCGCCGAGACGGACAAGGCGAAGCGGCTCGACCTCTACTACCAGGCGGAGACGCGCATCCAGACGCAGTTCGCCTACATGCCGCTCTACTGGCGGACGGATTACTACGCGATCAAGCCGTACGTCCAGGGCATCCCAAAGAACAAGCAGGGGAACGTCGTCCCGAACACCAACATCTTCATCCGTGCGTGGGATACGGTGTTCGTCACGGATGAAAGCCCGCACGACCCGCCGAAGTAGCGGGGAACCTCACCCCCAGCCCCCTCTCCTTTGCCCCAGGCAAAGGAGAGGGGGAGCGACCTCCTGAGAATCGCGATGTTCGGGGAATGCCACGGCACTTTGCACGAGTCACTCCTCTCCATCGCCGCTGTGATCTTTCCTTGTCTCGGTCTGTGGGCGATGGAGAGCGGGTGCCCTCTGGGCAGTGGGGGGTAAGGTCAGCCCACGGCGGCGATGCTCGTTTCGAGCCGTTCGGTCATCGTCGCGATGCCCGCCGCGTCGATGGTGAGGGGCGGCGCGAAGACGACGAAGTTCTTGCCGATGCGGGCGAGCAGGCCGTGCTCCCGCGCGGCGCGCTCCACCGCCGCGCCGGGGGCGAGGCCATAGACGGCGGGGTCGAGGTCGAACCCCTGCAACAGCCCCGCGCCCCGGATGTTGTGGATGCCGGGCAATCGCGCCGCCATCCCCTCCAGATGCGCGCGCAGAACCACGCCCATCGCTGCGGAGTTCGCGACCAACTGCTGATCGCTCATCAGCTGCAGCACCGCCAGCCCCGCCGCCGCCGCGACGGGGTTGCCGCCGTATGTGTGCCCGTGGTGGAACTCGCGCCGCTCCTCCGGTGCGCCAAGGAAGGCGGCCTGCACGCGCTCCTGCACGAAGACCGCCGAGAGTGGCGCGTACCCCCCGCTCATCCCCTTCCCGCCGCAGAGCAGGTCCGGCACGACGCCGAAATAGTCCGCGCCGAAGTTCGTGCCGAGCCGCCCGAAGCCGGTGATGATCTCGTCGAGGATGAGCAGGACGTTGTATTTGTCGCACATCGCGCGCAGCATCGGCAGGTACTCGGCGGGCGGCACCGTGAAGCCCGCGCCGCTGACGCTGATTGGCTCGACGATGACGGCGGCGATTGTCTCCGGGTCTTCCGCCTGGATCGTGCGCTCAAAGTGGCGGGCGCAAGTGAAGAGGTCGTGCGCGCGGCACTCATCCAGCGTGTGATCATACGGGCAGGCGTTGCACGTCGGGGGATGGACATGGAGAAAGCCCACGACGAGCGGCTCGAAGATGCTCTTGCGCTCCCACCCGCCCGACGCCGAGAGCGCGCCCAACGTCGCGCCGTGGTAGCCACCGTAGCGGGCGAGAATCTTATACTTGTTCGGGTGGCCGGTCTGCTTGTGGTACTGCCGCGCCATCTTCATCGCCGCCTCGGTCGCCTCGGAGCCGCCGGAGAGCAATTTGACTGCCCCGAACCCGCTGCCGATGAAGCGCAGCAACTCGCGGGTCAGTTCGAGCGCGACGGGGTTCGTCCCGGCGAGCGGCGGCGCGAAGGCGAGCGTGTGCAACTGCTCCGCCATCGCGCCGATCACCGCCCGGTTGCGGTGCCCGACGGAGTTGACGAAGACGCCGGACAGCCCATCCAGGTACTGCTTCCCGGTATGGTCCGTGACATGCAGCCCCTCGCCCTCGACGATCACGAACGGGTCTTCGGCGAACGATTGCATCTGTCGGAAATCCAATATCTGCCGCGCGAGCAGTTCCGGTGTCACAAGGTCGTCATACTGTGTCATACCTACCCCCGGCCCCTCCCAAAACAGGAAGGGGTGACTCATGCGAAGTGCCGTGGCCTTCCCCTTCGCGCCTCGATCTCCCGGAGGCTCGCTCCCCCTTTCCGTTTCAGGAAGGGGGTTGGGGGCTAGGCGATCATGGCACGCCGTGTGCTATTGGGCAAGGGACGGCGCGGTGCGTCCCGGATTTTGGCGTGAGCGAGCGAGAAACGAACGATGACACACGCAACGATACAGCACACGATGGAGTTCTATCTCGCGGTCGGCCTGACGATGGCCGTGCTTCCCGGCGTCGTGATGGCGCACGACGGGCGCGCCGTCTATCTCCGTCGCGTCGGTCAGGCGCTGGTCGGCTTCAGCGTCCTCATGCTCGCGCTTTCCACGATGCACTCGGTGTAAGAACGTCGGTGCATCGCGTATACTCGGCGCATGAACGATCCGCTCCCCCTTCCCAGTCACGATGATGAACACGAACCCGCCGCGGCGCGCTGCCCGATCCCCGATTGGGCACTGTGGCCGCTCGCGGTTCTCCTTCCTCTGCTTGCCCTCGCCGCCCTGATCTGGGCCTTCGTGCATTAGCGTACCGCACAAAGCCATTGTCCATTTCTTCGGGCACACACCGTTCGTGGTAGAAAACCCTCCCTCTCCGCGACCTCTGCGTCTCTGTGCTCTCTGCGTCGATGCGGTTTCTCCCTTTGCTCCCTCGGAGCGTGAGGAAGCGCGCAAATCCGCGCGGCAAAACTGAAGAAATCTAGGTAAATCGCGCATAAGACTTTGACGTTCCCGCGCCGCCGTCCTACGCTTCTCGGTGAGGGGGCAATGACGCCCCGTCGTAAAGGGAAGCACGATGATGGTGCGCCTGTTCCTGATCCCACTTTCTCACCCTTTTCCGCCTACCGTTCCGGTGGTGGCGCAATGACAGATTCGCGCATCGTCCGGGTTGGCACGCGGGGGAGCGTGCTCGCGCTCACGCAGACCGCGCTGGCAATCGCCGCCTTGAACGCCGTTGACCCCGATACCACCTATGAGCCAGCGATCATCCGCACCGAGGGCGACCGCGACAAGACGACGCCGCTGACGGTGATCGGCGGGCAGGGGGTCTTCACGGTCGCCTTGCAGGACGCGCTCCTGCGTGGCACGGTGGACATGGCGGTCCATAGCGCGAAGGACCTCCCGCCCGCGACGCCGGACGGCCTGATCCTCGCGGCGTTTCCGGAGCGTGCCGACCCGCGCGATGTTTTCATCTCCCGCCACAATCTGCGCCTCCAAGACCTGTCAGCGGGCGCGCGGGTCGGGACGAGCAGCCGCCGCCGCGCGGTGCAGGCGCGCGCGATCAACCCGACGATTGAGATCGTGGAACTGCGCGGCAACCTCGACACACGGCTGCGGAAATCGACCAGCCCAGAGTACGACGGCATCATCGTCGCGGCGGCGGGGCTGGATCGCATGGGCTGGGGGGCGCGCGTCACGGAGTACCTGCCGGTCGATCAGTTCGTGCCGTCGCCGGGGCAGGGCGCACTCGGTATCGAGTGCCGCGCCGAGGATGCCGGTTTACGCACCGCGCTCGCCCGAATCGACCACGCGCCGACGCGCGTCGCGGTCACGGCGGAGCGCGCGTTGCTCGTCGCCGCCGGTGCGGGATGCGTCATGCCGGTCGCGGGGTACGCGACGGTGGATGGCACGTCGCTCCAGATGTACGGCATGGCGGCGGACGAGACATTCGATCACCCGCGATGGGTGCGCGAGATCCACGCCACCGCCGACCCCATCGCCGCCGGATGGGCGCTCGCGCAGTCGCTCGGTCTCGTCGCCGGGGTGCGCGCGTGAACGGGCACGGTGCGCCGCTCGCCGGTCTGCGCGTCGTCGTCACGCGGCCCGAGGGTCAGGCGGCCAGCATCATCGCGCGCCTCGAATTGTGCGGCGCGACGGTGCTCCATGCGCCCGCCATCCGCATCGCCGACCCGCCCTCGTACACCGCGCTGGACGCCGCGCTCCGGCATCTGCCGTCGTACGACTGGGTCGTCTGGACGAGCGCAAACGGCGTCACGCGCACCCTCGCGCGGCTCGACGCGCTCGGCCTGGATCGCGGGCAGGTGCGGCACTGCAAGATAGCGGCAATTGGTTCCGCCACGGCGCAGGTGATCGCGGCGCACGGTTTCGCCGTCGATCTCGTGCCGCCGCACGCCGTCGCGGAATCGCTGTGCGACGCGCTGATCGCGGCGGGCGTCGGGGCCGGAACGCATCTGCTCGTGCCGCAACCCGTCGTGGCGCGCGATGTCCTCGCCAGCGGGCTACGCGCGGTCGGCGTGATCGTCGATGTCGTCCCCGCGTATCAGACGGAGTTGAATACTGAGGCGGCGGCGGATGTGCGCCGCTGGCTCGACGACGGCGCAATCGACATCGCGCTCGTCACCAGCCCGAGCACGGTGCGCGGGTTGCTCGCCCTGCTCGACGGCGACACGGAGACGCTGCGCCGCATCCCGCTCGCCTGCATCGGCCCGGTGACGGCGGATGCGGTGCGCGCCCTCGGCATCGCCCCGGCGCTCGTCGCTACCGAACACACCAACGATGGCCTCGTGGCCGCCCTCGTCGATCACCGGACAGGAGTACGCGCGTGAGTAGGAGCGACCCATTCTCGATCGCCGTGCCGCCATTCCAGCGGTTCCGTCGCCTGCGGCAGACGCCCGCGCTCCGTCGCCTCGTGCAGGAGACGCGGCTGCACCCCGGCCAATTCATCCTGCCGCTCTTCGTCACCCACGGTGTCGGCGTGCGCGAGGAGATCGACGCGATGCCCGGTGTCCACCATCTTTCGGTGGACCGCCTCGCGTACGCCGTCGAGGAGGCCGTCGCAGTGGGCGTGACGAGCGTGCTGCTCTTCGGCCTCCCCGATGTGAAGGACGACCGTGCGACGGAGGCGTTCGCCTCGGACGGCATCGTGCAGCGGGCGGTGCGGCGCATCAAGGCGGATTTCCCGGAGGTGGTCGTCATCACCGATGTCTGCCTCTGCGCGTACACCGATCACGGCCACTGCGGCCTGCTGACCGCGCGTGGGACGATCGACAACGACACGACGCTGCCCGTGCTCGCGCGCGTCGCGCTCTCCCACGCGGAGGCGGGCGCGGACATCGTCGCGCCGTCCGACATGATGGATGGCCGGATTGCCGCGATCCGGGCGACGCTGGATGATCGCGGCTTCACGGAGACGCCGATCATGGCGTACGCGGCGAAGTTCGCCTCCGCCTTCTACGGGCCGTTCCGCGAGGCGGCACACTCCGCCCCGTCGCACGGTGACCGCCGCTCGCACCAGATGGACGCCGCGAATGGGCGTGAGGCATTGCGCGAGATCGCGGCGGACATCGCGGAGGGTGCGGACATGGTGATGGTGAAGCCCGCGATGCCCTACCTCGACGTGCTGGCGCAGGCGCGCGCGGCGTTCGATCTGCCGATCTGCGCGTACCAGGTGAGCGGCGAGTACGCGATGCTCAAACTCGCCGCGCGCAACGGCCTGCTCGATGAGCGCTGCGCGACGCTCGAAGCCCTGACCGGCATCGCGCGCGCCGGTGCGGACAGCATCATCACCTACGCGGCGGTCGATGCCGCCCGCTGGCTCGCGGAGGAGTGGGGCGGCGCGCTCCGCACCCTCCCGCAATCTTCCACCGTCGCGAATTGAGGGAATATGAACCGCGAAGGTGCGAAGGGCGCGAAGAGGAAAGAGCATTAGAGAATCTTGTTTCTTCTCCTCTCTTCTTCGCGCCCTTCGCGCCTTCACGGTTCAAATCATTTGGTAGAAAGGTATGAGGAATGCAGGAGACGATGGCGACGGTGGGGCCGGTGCGAGGGACGGGTGAGGCGCGGTTTCTCGATGCCTGCCACCTGCGGCAGCCGGATTGCACGCCGGTCTGGTTCATGCGGCAGGCGGGGCGGTGCCTCGCGGAGTACCGCGCGATGCGCGAGCGGTACGGCATCCTCGAAATGGCGAAGACGCCCGAACTGAGCGCGCAGGTGACGCTGATGCCGGTGCACACCTTCGGGGTGGATGCGGCGGTGATGTTTGCGGACATCATGATCCCCCTGGAGGGAATGAATATCTCGCTCGAAATCCAGCAGGGCGGCCCGATCATCCACCACCCGATCCGCACGATGGCGGATGTGCGGGCGCTCCGCGTGATCGACCCGCCGGACGTGCAGCCTGTCCTCGACGCGATCCGGCTCGTGCGACGCGAACTCTCCGGCAAGCAGGCGGTGATTGGCTTCTCCGGCGCACCCTTCACGCTCGCCTCGTACCTGATCGAGGGTGGCCCGTCGCGCACCTTCGAGAAGGCGAAGGGGCTGATGTACCGCGAGCCGGAGACGTGGGACGCCCTCCTCTCCATCCTCTCAGACACGGTGATCGTCTACCTCAAAGCGCAGATCGATGCCGGGGCGCAGGCGGTGCAGGTGTTCGACAGTTGGGTCGGCGCGCTTGGGCCGGAGGAGTATCGGCGGTACGTGCAGCCGCACACCCGGCGCATCTTCGCCGCCATCGCGGAGACCGGCACGCCGACGATCCACTTCGGCACCGGCAACGCGAGCCTGCTCGAACTGATGGCGGACGCGGGCGGCGACCTGATGAGCGTGGACTGGCGCGTCAATCTCGATGACGCCTGGGCACGCATCGGGTACGACCGGGGCATCCAGGGCAACCTCGACGGCACGCGGATGCTCGCGCCGTGGCCCGTGATCGAGGCGGGGATGCGTGATGTGCTTGCGCGCGCAGATGGCCGCGCCGGGCACATCTTCAACCTCGGTCACGGCGTGATGCCGGAGACGGACCCGGCGATGCTCGCGCGGCTCGTCGAGGCGGTGCATACAGCGACGGTGCGGGGGGGTAGGTAAATGACAGAAACCATCGGCGTGCTTCTTCTCACGTATGGCTCGCCCGCGACGCTGGCGGACGTGCCGCAGTACCTCTCCAACGTGCGCGGCGGTCGCCCGATGCCGGAGGAGGAGTTGCACGAACTCGAAGCGGAGTTCACGCGGCGATACGACCTGATCGGCGGGTCGCCGTTGATCGCGCGCACGCGGGAGCAGGCGGACGCGCTCGGCGCGGAACTGGCGCGGCAGTTCCCCGACGGGCCGACATTCCGCACCGGCATCGGGATGCGCTTCTCGGAACCGTCGATTGCGACGGCGGTCGCGGCGATGGCGCGGGCGGGTGTCGAGCGGATCATCGGCATCATCATGTCGCCGCAGTACTCGCCGCTGATTATGGGCGGCTATCACCGCGCGGTGGATGCCGCCGTCGCCGCGCTCGGTGAGGGCGCGCCCACCGTGACGGTCGCCGGGCCGTGGCACGACGAGCCGCTCTTTCAGGAGGCATTGGCGCAGCGCGTGCGGGAGGGGCTGGACCGCTTCCCGCCGGAGATTCGCGGGCGCGTCCCCGTCCTCTTCAGCGCGCACAGCATGCCGAGGCGCGTCACCGATCAGGAGCCGGAGTACATCGAGCAGTTGCAGGAGACGGCGCGCGGCATCGCGGGTCGCGTCGGGCTGCCGGAGTCGCGGTGGATGTTCTGCTACCAGAGTGCGGGGCACGAACCGGGCGAGTGGCTGCGGCCGGACTTCAAGGACATCATGCCCGATCTGGCGAAGGAGGGGCATCACGAGGTGCTGATGTCGCCCGTACAGTTCCTCGCCGATCACCTCGAAATCCTCTACGACATCGACCACGGGGCGCGCGAGGAGGCGGAGCGTGAGGGGATCGCCTTCGCCCGCATCGAATCGCTGAACACGTCGCCGCTCTTCATCCGCGCCCTCGCTGCCATCGTCACGAAGGAACTGGGAGCGGGGCGGAAGGAGCGGCAACCGACTGCGGCGAACGCCGCCGGGAATTAATTAGTATGCACCTGGTCGCGATTGGGCTGAACGCTGGGAGCGCGCCGCTCGCGCTCCGCGAACGGCTCGCGTTTTCACATGAAACACTGCCGTACGCGCTGGAATCCTTCCGGGCACGTATCGCTGCGGATTCCGGCATGACCGAGGGCATCGTGCTCTCGACCTGTCACCGTCTCGAAGTCTACGCGGTCGCACAAGACGCGGATGCGGGGCGGGAGGCGATGATGCAATTCTTGAGCGACGCGCATGGCGTTCCCGCCGTGGAGTTCGTGCCGCATCTCGTGCACCGGACGGACGCGCAGGTCGTGGATCACCTCTTCACGCTGGCGGCCGGGCTGGCGTCGCCGGTGCTGGGCGACAGCCAGATTCTCGGGCAGGTGAGCGACGCCTACGTCGCCGCACAGCGCGCGGGCACGGCGGGGCCGGTGCTCGCCGCCCTGTTCCAGCGGGCGATGCGCGCCGCCAAGCGTGTGCACAGCGAGACGACGCTGAATCGCCGCGTCTCGGTCGGCTATACCGGGGCGGCGACTGCCTTGCGATCCGTGGACGCGCCGCACCCCGCCGCGCTGATTATTGGAGCGGGGCAGATGGCGCAACGTGCCGCGTGGTATCTGCACAAGCACGGCGCGGGGCGCATCCTCATCGCCAACCGGACGGACGCACGCGCGCAGGAACTCGCGGCGCGGGTTGATGGGCAGGTCATACAGTGGGAGCAGTGCGCGGCTGTCTACGCGGATGTGGACATCGTCATCACCGCGACCGCCGCGCCGGACGCGGTCGTCACGGCGGGGGATATCGCGGCGGCGATGCGTCGGCGGCCCGACCGCCCGCTCTTCTGCATGGACCTCGCCGTGCCGCGCGACATCGAGCCGGGCGTCGCCGCGCTCCCGAATGTCCGCGTCTCGACCGTGGACGACCTCGCGGGGCTGATCGACGACGATCACGCCAAGCGCGCGGCGGGAATCCCGCGCGCGGCGGCGATTCTCGACGAAGGGAGGGTCGACTTCGACCGGTGGTACGCGGCGCGGGCCGTCACGCCGATCATCGCCGCGATCCGGGACGAGGCGGAGCGCATCCGCACGGCGGAACTGCATCGCTATCTTCAGCGCGATGGCGCGGGCGACACCGACGCGGCGCGCGTCGATGCCCTCACCAAGGCGATCGTCAACAAACTGCTGCACCACCCGATGGTGCGCCTCAAGGAGATGGCGGTGTCGCCGGAGCACATCGAATACGCCGGTGTGGCGGGCGATCTCTTCGGCGTGACCTCAAGTGATTTACTGAGCGGTGGCGGCGGGCTAATGAACCTTGACAACGCAACCCGGTAATCCGGGGACGCAGGCTGGAAAGCCCGCGCTACCGGTAGCATAGGTTTTCCAGCCTGTGAACGTAGTACCCAATCAAGGTGTCAATCTTCATCAGCCCGCCACCAGTCAATAGGGAGACCTACAGATGAGCACGGCCACACAGACCCGTTCCGATGAACTCTTCGCCGAGGCGCAACGGGTGATCCCCGGTGGCGTTAACTCGCCGGTGCGAGCATTCCGCGCGGTCGGCGGGCACCCACGCTTCATCGACCGGGGCGAGGGGCCGTATCTCTACGATGCGGACGGTCAGCGGTACATCGACTACGTCCTCTCGTACGGCCCGCTGATCCTCGGGCACGCGCACCCAGACGTCGTCGGGGCGATTGTGCGGCAGGCGGCGCGCGGCACGAGTTACGGCGCGCCGACCGCGATGGAGACGCAACTGGCCGAAATGGTCATCGCGGCGATGCCCGCGATCGAGATGATCCGCTTCGTCAACTCCGGCACGGAGGCGACGATGAGCGTCCTGCGCCTCGCGCGGGCCGCGACGGGCCGGAGCAAGATCGTCAAATTCGATGGTTGCTACCACGGTCATGCGGACTTCCTCCTGAGCCGCGCCGGATCGGGTGTCGCGACGCTCGGCCTGCCCGATTCCCCCGGCGTCACCCCGGCGACCGCCGCCGACACGCTCACCGCGCCGTTCAACGACCTCGCGGCGGTGCAGGCGCTCATGGCGGCGCATCCGGGCGCGATTGCCGCAGTGATCGTGGAGCCAGTTGCGGGGAACATGGGCGTCGTGCCGCCGGAACCGGGCTTCCTCGCGGGGCTGCGCGCGGCGTGCAACGAATCGGGCGCGCTACTCGTCTTCGATGAGGTGATGACGGGCTTCCGCGTCCATCCCGGCGGCGCGCAGGCGTTGTACGGCGTGACGCCGGACCTCAGCGCGCTCGGCAAGGTGATCGGTGGCGGGTTGCCCGTCGGGGCATACGGCGGGCGGGCTGACCTGATGCGGATGATGGCGCCGAGTGGCCCGGTCTACCAGGCGGGCACCCTCAGTGGCAACCCGCTCGCGATGGCGGCAGGCATCGCGACGCTCACCGCCCTCCAGCAGCCTGGCGTCTGGAACGAACTGGAGCGGCGCACCACGACGCTCGCGGACGGCCTCGCGCGGGCTGCGGCATCGGCGGGCGTCCCGTACTGCGGCGCGCGCGTCGGCACGATGTTCTGCGGCTTTTTCACGCGCGAGCGCGTCCGCGACTATGCCACCGCGAAGACGAGCGACACGGCGATGTTCGGTCGCTTCTTCCACGGGATGCTGAAGCGCGGCGTCTACCTCGCGCCGTCGCAGTATGAGGCGGGCTTCATCTCCCTCGCGCACACCGACGCGGAGATTCAACAAACGATCGATGCCGCTTCTGAAGCATTCGCGGGGAGTGCCGGATAATCCTCTAGGATTTGATCGCGGCCAGCCATTCGGCAATCGCGATCCAGTGCGGCGAGATACGACCATGATCCTCGAAGGACCAAAGGGAGGCAAGCACGGCCTGCGCAATCGCCCAGCCGCGGATCCGCGCGCGGTCGAGATCGAGTTCGTCCGCCAGTTGCGCGATGCGACGGGCGAGGATGCGCGCGGGCTGGGATGCCGTGAATAATTCTTCCGGGTTCCGCAGCAGCGCGCCGGTGTCATAGGCGGGTTCGCCGACGACGCCCTTCGGGTCAATGGCGAGCCACGATTCGCCATGCACCTGCAAGATGTTTTCGTGGTGCAGGTCGCCGTGTAAGAGCACGGGAGTAGCCTGAGAAGCGAGCAATTCGGCGAAAAGCGATGCGGCTTCGCTTGCCAGGATGGCGGGAATGGGGCCGGGTGCATCGGCGAACCGGGCCTGATAGCGATCCAGCGCTGATGCCCAATCGGCAATCGTCGGGAATGGGTGGTCGGGTGGCACGGGTCGCCAGAGTTGGCGCATCACCGTCGCGGCGATGGATGTGGCCCGCACGTCGTCCCGCATGGCGCGGAGCGGTGTGCCCGGTGCGAGGCGTTCGAGGAGCATCACGCCCTGCGTTCGATCCGCTTCCAGCAGCCGCACCGCGCCATGCCCGTCGAAGAGGCGCAGCGCCTCCGCCTCCCGCGTGAAAGCCTCATCGGGGAAGCAGATTTTGACAACGACCGCCATGCCGTCCGCGCGCGTGGCGGGCGCGGCGTAGTTGTAGGAAAGGTTCGGGAACGGCGCGTCGATGTCGAGCGACCAGCGCTCCCGACAGTCCGCGAGGGTCGCGGGGAGACGATCGACCCACGCGCGTCCGGCGTCTCCGTGCACATCGGTCGCGGCGCAGATTACTTCGTTCGGAACGGTGAACATGTGCAACGCTCCAATGCCATCAGATGATTGCGGCCATCGGTGGCGGGAAGGGGTAGCCCCAGCCTTGCTCATCACCCGGCCTGCCCGGTACATCGGCGTCCAGCAGCGGATCATCCGTCGCCTGCATCCATGAATGGACGGCGTCGCGCAACTGACCCACCGCCCGCGCGTGCGTCGGCTCCCCCGCGAGGTTCGACCGTTCCAGCGGGTCGGCCAAGAGGTCGTAGAATTCCTCCATCGGGCGCACGCTGCCGTA
>JBBSII010000010.1:0-18485 GCA_038232175.1 Thermomicrobiales bacterium | reverse complement strand
ATTTTTGTCACGAACTGCGTGCGGACAATGTACTTTTGGAAGCGAGGATGTCGATGAATGCCGTGATGACAACGGAAACAACAATCGTACCGGCGCTCACGGGAGGTGTCTGGGCCGCGCCGACGGTGGACTCCTATCACACGGTCTCCAACCCATCGACCGGTGAGCCAATCGCGCGCACGCCGATGTGTGGCGGCGCGCATGTGGACGCGGCGGTGGAGGCGGCGACACGCGCCTTCCCGGCGTGGTCCCGCACGCCCGCGCCCCGACGGGCCGAGGTGATGTTTCGCTATAAGGCGCTGCTGGAGCAGCGGTTCGACGAACTGGCGACGCTCGTCACCCGCGAGAATGGCAAGACGCTGGAGGAGGCGCGCGGCGATGTGCGCCGGGGCATCGAGGTCGTCGATTTCGCCTGCGGCATCGCCCATCTCCTCAAGGGCGAGAATCTGCCGCAGGTCGCGACCGACATCGACGGGCAGACGATGCGCGAGCCGATTGGCGTCTGCGTCGGCATCACGCCGTTCAATTTCCCCGCGATGGTGCCGATGTGGATGTTCCCGCTCGCCATTGCCTGCGGTAACACCTTCGTCCTCAAGCCGAGCGAGAAGGTGCCGCTGACCGCCGTGCGCCTCGCGGAGTTGTTCATGGAGGCGGGGCTGCCGGACGGGGTGTTCAACCTCGTGCACGGTGGCCGGGAGGTGGTGGACGCGCTCTGCGCGCACCCCGGCGTCGCGAGCATCAGTTTCGTCGGGTCATCGGGCGTCGCCAAACATGTCTACGCGCTCGGTTGCCAGCACGGCAAGCGCGTGCAGGCGGCGGGCGGCGCGAAGAACCTGCTGCTGGTGATGCCCGACGCCGACCCGGACCTCGCGCTGACGGCGATCATGGGGTCGGCGTACGGCTGCGCGGGCCAGCGGTGCATGGCGGGATCACTCCTGATGGGCGTCGGGTCGGTGGGCGATGCATTGCAGGAGCGGGTCGCGACGGCGATTGACCAGGTCCGCGTCGCCGACACGAGCGCGGACCCGGCGGCGGGTATGGGGCCGGTGATCGACGATGCCGCGCGAACGCGCGTCGTCCACGCCATCGGGCAGACCGCCGAGGAAGGCGGGCAGGTCGTGCGCGACGGGCGCGCGAATGTGCCCGAACGCGGGTTCTTCGTTGGGCCGACGCTGCTGGATCGCGTCACGCCGGGGATGACGGTCTTTGGGCAGGAGGTCTTCGGCCCGGTGCTGGCGATGCTCCGGCCCGAGACGCTCGATGAGGCGATCACGTGGATGAACCAACTCCCCTACGGCAACGGCGCGACGATCTTCACCGCTGATGGCGGCGCGGCGCGGCAGTTCGCCCGTGAGATGCAGTGCGGCATGATCGGCGTCAATGTCGGCGTGCCTGCGCCGATGGCATTGTTCCCCTTCGCCGGCTGGAACGGGTCGTTCTTCGGCGACCTGCACGTCCAAGGGACGGAGGGCGTCATGTTCTATACGCGCCAGAAAATTGTCCTGTCGCGGTGGGGTGGGGCCTACCAGCGATACCAGGGATGGTAGCGTTCAGGTAGCATCATTTCCGGTACTGGCGCGCGTCCATGAGGTACGAAGTACGAAGTACGAATGACCTGCCTCCGTGAAGAAGTGGCGATCACGTAATGAAACCGCCCTCATTGCGCGGGCGGTTTCTGTCCTGTAGAAGGGATGGATCCCTGAATCGGACTTGAGCGGTTCGGCAAGTATGACGAGCTTGGGCCGAGAGGTGCGGAGGGGAGCGTGTGCGCCGTTAGGCGGAATGCTAAACCGTCTCACATTTGCCCGTCCGCTGTCCCACATACCCCAGATAATGAGACGGTATACACTTCCGTTGCTACCTGGAAAAGCGGCAACGCATGACGCTCTGCTCGGCCATACGTAGGAATGTTCTCCCCTAATGTAGGGCGAGAAAAAGGCTAGTGGGGTCTTGTGCTAGTTGATAGTTGACGAACGTCCTGCGGTCGAATAAGGATGGGGTCGCTGACACTCACCCTCACCCGACCGGAGAACCTCATGATCGTAGCCGATTTCGCCGATTTCTGCCTCGTGACCTTTGTCTTGATCGATGATCTCTGGGATCAACTGCCCGCCGATCGCAAACCGCGCGGGCCGCAAAGCAAATGCAGCAACAGCGAACTGCTGACGATGGTGCTGGTGGAGGAATGCATGGGCTGGGACGAGGAAACCGAAGCGATCAGTCAGTGGCAACAGCATCGCGCGCTCTTCCCCCACATTCCTGATCGCACGCGCTTCAATCGCCGTCGGCGCGCCCTCACCAACGCGCTGCTGTCGATGCGGCAGCGCATCCTTGCCCTGCTTGACTACGCGCAGGATCGCTACTGCGTGATCGACTCGCTGCCCGTGCCGGTGATCGGCTTCCATCTCGTGCCGGGAGCGGCGAGTGCGCGCGCGTGGCGCACCGCAGACGCGGACGACGGGCGGGTGACCACGAAGAAGCAGACGATTTTCGGCGACACGTTGCATCTGCTGGTGACGCTCACCGGAGTAATCCGTACCTTCTCACTCGCCGCCGCCAGCCGCAACGACATCACGATCGCCCCCGAGCTGTTGGGGGAGGAGTGGGATCGGGTGGTGCTCGGCGACAAGGGGTATATCAGCGCGCCGCTGGCGCGGGCGTTGCGGGAGGAACGGCAGGTGACGCTGCTCACGCCGCAACGCCGCAACCAGACGCCGCAACGCGACCCGGCGTTCACGCGGTTGCTCAACGGGATGCGCCATACTGCCCAGAGGGCGCCCGTCGAGACGGTCAACGACCAGTTGGAGGATCAGTTTCGGATTGGGAAGAACCATGCCCACACCTTCGGCGGCCTCTGTGCGCGGCTGGCAAGCAAGCTGACCGCACACACGCTCTGCATCGACGTCAATCGGCTATTGGGGAAAGCGGACGCCTTGCAGATCAAGCACCTCGTCTTCCCCAACTAGCACAACACCCTACTAGCAATCAGGGTAGTAATGCATCTGCGAGCAGCGTGCGCCGATGTGCGCCGTTTCGGGTTCACTTTGCTATACTTGCGATGCAGGACACGTGCCATACTCTTGCTGACTTAGCACATGGGTGACAAGCGGAACTGATTACCGACTACCGGCTACTGACTACTGGCTACTGACCCCCGGAGGAACCCGATGAGCAGCGACCCCAACGAATTGCGTGGCCGCACGCACGTCCACAATGAGGATCATTCGCTCGGCCAGACGCGCGCGAACATGCCGGGAAACGGCCCCTCCATCGGGACGGCGATTAAGATGACCGGCGGCATCGCGAACGCGGTCGATCCCGCGACGGTGCGGCAGCCGGAGTCCGAGACGAACTCGCTGATGTTGATGGAGATGGGCAAGCGCATGTACACGCGCTTCGTCAAAATGGTCGGCGGTGACGAGGCGGTCGAAACGCTCCTCAAGCGGAAGATCGGCGTGCACATCTACCTCGACGCTGGCGGTGTGCGCGTGCACTATCGTGGCCGTGTCTGGTGGGTGCCGGAATCCAACGCCGCGCCCTTCTCCGAGATCGTCAAGAACAGCACGACCCTCGACCAGATCATGGACGCCATGCCGCAAGTCGCCGCGCCGCAGGTTCGGTACGGGTAGTGGGAAGTAACGAGTAGCGAGTAGCGAGTAACGAGGGGATTGGAGGAGTTGACGGCATAACCCTTTTGTTACTCGCTACTCGCTACTCGTTACTGGTTTAGGGGGGGACATGCCCAAGATCACGATGATCGGTGCGGGGAGCGTCGTGTTCGCGAAGAATCTGCTCGGTGACATCCTCTCGCGCCCGGAGTTGGCGGGGAGCGAGATCGCGCTGATGGACATCGATCCGGAGCGGTTGCGCGTCGCGGAGATTGTCACGCATCGGGTCGCGGCGGCGGTCGGCGCGACACCGCACATCACCGCGACAACCGACCGCCGCGCCGCGCTCGACGGGGCGGACTATGCGGTCAACATGATTCAGGTCGGCGGCTACAAGCCGAGCACGGTGATCGACTTCGAGATTCCCCGGAAGTACGGCCTGCGTCAGACGATTGCCGACACGCTCGGCATCGGCGGCATCTTCCGCGCGCTCCGTACGATCCCCGTCGTGCTCGAGATGTGCCGCGACATGGAGGCGGTCTGCCCGGACGTCCTCTTCCTCAACTACGTCAATCCGATGGCGATGGTGACGGGCGCGGTCTTGCGGGCGACGCGCATTAAGACGGTCGGGCTGTGCCACAGCGTGCAGGGGACGGCGGAGCAGTTGGCGCGCTATCTCGGCGTCCCGGCGGCGGCGATGGAATATCGTTGTGCCGGGATCAACCATATGGCGTTCTACCTCTCGCTCCGCGTGAACGGCGAGGATGCCTACCCGCTGCTGCGCGAGCGGTTCGGGCAGCCGGACGCCCACCCACCACTGCCGACGCTGGACGAAGTGGAGCGGCCCGACAGCGCGCAATTGCGGATGCACGACGCCGTGCGGTTCGAGATGTTCCGGCGGCTCGGGTACTTCGTCACGGAATCGAGCGAGCACTTCGCGGAATACGTTCCTTACTTCATCAAGCGCGACCACCCGGAGTTATTGGAGCGGTTCCACGTCCCGCTCGATGAGTACATCACGCGCTGCGAGACGCAGAACGCGCGTTGGGCAGCGATGCGCGACGAACTGGCGAACAGCGACCATCCGCTCGCCGTGCAGCGTACGAGCGAGTATTGCGCCCAGATCATCCGTGCGAAGGAGACGAACATCCCCGCCGTGGTCTACGGCAATGTGCGCAACGACGGCCTCATCACGAACCTGCCCGATGGCTGCACCGTCGAGGTGCCCTGCCTCGTGGACGCGAACGGCATTCAACCGACGGTGATCGGTGATCTGCCCATCCACCTCGCCGCGCTGATGCGCACGAACATCAATGTGCAGGAGGTGACGGTGGCCGCCGCGCTGGAACGCAACCGCGCGCATGTCTACCACGCCGCCATGCTCGACCCGCATCTCGCGGCGGAACTGACGCTCGACGCCATCTGGTCGCTGGTGGATGATTTGTTCGCCGCACACGGCGATATGATCCCCGCGATGACGTGCGCGTAGCAGCGGTGGCGTAGGCTTCAGCCTGCATCCCTGTCTTGTGAGGGGAACGCAGGCTAGAAAGCCTACGCTACCCGAAACACACACGCTGGAGGTTCACCGATGGACGAAAATGCCGAGGACGCACGGGCGCGCTGGCCTGCGGGCCATCGAAGTGCGGTGATCGTCAGCATCGACATCGATGGCGATACGTGGCTGCGCCGCGAGCACGGCGAGCATCGTGTCGGCAAGCGCGCACTCGGCGCGTACGACCTCAGCGCCGGTATCCCGCGCTTGTTGCGGCTACTCGCGGATTACGGCGTGCTCGGCACCTTCTTCTGGGTCGGGCAGGTCGCGGAGGGCGCGCCGGATCTCGTGCGCCGGTGTGCGGAGGAAGGGCACGAGATCGCCTGCCACACGTGGGATCATGCGCACTACGACGACCTGCCCGATGAGCGGCAGCGCGACGACTTGCTGCGTACGCGCGATACGCTCGCGGCGATCACCGGCACGCCGCCCGTGGGCCACAAGAGCGCGGGGTTCGCCCCCGGCGCGGGGACGCCCGCCATCCTCCAGTCCCTCGGCTTCCTCTACCAGATGGACCTCGCGTCCGGTGATCTGCCGTGGGCCGTGCGGCCGGACGCAGCCCTGCCGCCGCTCGTCCAACTCCCGCCGACGACATTTCTGGATGATTACACGCTCTTCGCGGACCATCTGCTCGCCCCCGACGATGCCTTCGCGCTCTGCCGCGATACCGTCGATCTCCTCCGGGACGATGGCGGGCTGGCGTGCTTCACGTTCCACCCGCACCTGATGGGACAGCCCGCGCCGAGCCGCGTCTTCACGCGGTTGCTCGAATACATCATCGACCTCGGTGACGTCTGGATCGACCGCGCCGATCACGTCGCGACGTGGTGGCAAGACCGGGAACAGGACACGGCGCGCAACCTCGACCCGACGCGCCGAACACGGAATCCCTAAACCGCCGCGCGCCTCCTGATCCAGATACCGCGCCGTGCCGCATACACAGTGTACAGAGATGTTGGGCGTGCATCCGTGGCATCCATGCTGCGATAGCGGAATGGTGCGATACGCGCGCATGATGGCTCCAACTTGACAGAATGTGTATGATACACCCATCTTCTGAATGGGCAGGTGCTCGTGCCGAGCACTGAGGAGTGAGTGCACATGGTTCGTCTGCCGCATCGTCGCATGAATCGCCTGTTCGGCGTCGCCACGTCGATCATCCTGCTTGGGCTGATCTTCGGCTCCATCGGGTTACAGTCGGCCCGCGTGCGCGGCCATATCCCGTACCTGAACGCCCCCGCGCCGACGCCGAAGCCGGCGGGTGTCGTCCTGCGCCTCGATCAACTACCCGCGCCGGATGTCGCCAATGCCGCCGCGCCCGTCGTGAGCACGCCGGAGCCGACCGCACAAACCGTCGCGGCGGTTGTCGAGACGCCCGCCGCAACGGAAGCGCCCACAGCGACCATCGCGCCGACTATCCTCCCCGTGTCGTCGGCCACGGTCGCTGCGACGAGCACGCCCGCGCCGACCGTCGCGCCCACCGCAACTGCCGTGCCCGCGACGCCGACGACTGCGCCAACACCGCAACCGCAGGCGATCCCACCCGCCGTCTTCCTTGAGCCAATGGACCACTGGTACCAGACGTGGAATAACTGCGCGGGTGTGACGACGGCGATGACCCTCTCGTACTTCGGCATCAAGGCCGACCCGCTCGTCCTCTCCCCAATCTTCCGCCCGAACGCGAACGACAAGCACGTCGAGTCGTACCAGGTGACGGAGTATCTCCACACACAGGGGCTGAAGGCCGAGACGTACGAGGGCGGCACCGTTGACCGGATCAAGCGGCTGATCGCAGTTGGCGCGCCGGTGATCGTCGCGCAGTGGCAGAACCGCACGGATCACGCCGGCATCGGCCACTACCGCGTTGTGCGCGGCTACGACGACGCCAAGGGCGCGTTCCTGATGAATGACTCGATGGAAGGCCCGTCGGTCGCGATCAAGTACACCGAGTTCGACGATCTCTGGTCGCTCTACGATTACCGCTACATCCCGGTCTGGAACGACAAACTGGACCCCGCCGTGCGCCGGGTGCTCGGCGATGACATGGACCCGAAGGTTAACCTGCCGCGCGCCATCCGCTACATGCAGGGCCGCATCGAGCAGCAGCCGGGGAACGCGGAACTCTGGTTCGGGCTTGGCGGCGGCTACTTCCGCATGGGCGACTACCAGAAGGCGGTCGATAACTACCACAAGGCCGTGAGCCTGGGCCTGATGAAGAAGACGCCGTGGACGATCTGGTATCAGTTCTGGCCCGTCACCGCGCTCGTCAACGTCGGGCTGGACGACGAGGCGCTCGCCACCGCGCAGGAGAACATTAACAGCGCGAAGGCTTTCGGCGAGATGCACTACGAGCGTGGCCGCGTCTTCGAGAAGCGCGGCGACATGACGACCGCAAAGCGCGAGTACCAGATGGCGCTCGTCGATGACAAGAACTTCAAGGACGCGCAGAAGGCGGTCGCTCGCCTGGGTGGGTAGTCCTAACCCCCCAGACTCCCACTTCGTGCTATCCTCTCCGCACGTACCGTTGTGACGAGTGGGAGGGGATTATGTCTGCACACGATGATGCGGCGATTAAGGACCGGGTGAAGGCGCAATTCGCGGCGACCGCCGCCAATTACGTCGTCAGCAAGGGGCACGCCGAGGGCGACGATCTCGCCCGTCTCGTCGCCCTCGCCGCGCCGACCGCCGACGATGTGGCGCTCGACATCGCGACGGGCGGCGGGCACACCGCGCTGGCCGTCGCGCAGACCGCCGGGCAGGTGGTCGCGTCGGACTTCACTCAGACGATGCTGAAGACGGCGCAGGGGTTCATCGCCACCAAAGGCATCGAGAATGTCACGTACGCGCTGGCTGACGCCGAGGCATTGCCGTTCGCGGATCATTCGTTCAGCCTCGTCACCACCCGCATTGCGCCGCATCACTTCCCGAACCTGCGCGCCTACGTGCACGAGGTCGCCCGCGTGCTGGAACCGGGCGGGCGCTTCCTGCTCGAAGACAGCGCGGCGCCGGAGGGTGAGGCGGGCGAGTTCCTCAACCACGTCGAGAAACTGCGCGATGGTTCGCACGTCCACTCCGCGACCCAACAGGAATGGCTCGAGCTCCTCGCGGACGCCGAGTTCACCGTTGTGACCGCCGAGTTGTTTCGCAAGGAGCACGAGCTGAGTCAGTGGATTGGCCGCGCCAACGCGAATGCCGAGACGGTGCGGAATGCATGGGAAACCGCGCCCCCGAACGCGAAGACGGCCTTCGATTTGACGTACAAGGACGATGGCTCGGTGCACTCATACAGCGACGACAAGGTCGTCATCCTTGCCACGAAGCCGCTCGCCGGGTATTAGCCTCGGTATTTGTTGAAGCAAAAGAACAGGAGCTTGCAATGCGTATTGGTGTGACGTTCCCGCAGAATGAGATCGGTGCGGACCCGGTCGCGGTGCGCGACTACGCGCAGGCGGCGGAAGGATTTGGGTATACGCACCTGCTGGCGTACGACCATGTCCTCGGCGCGGACATCACAAACCGGCCCGACTGGGGTGACCGGTACACGCAACACAGCCTCTTTCACGAGCCGTTCGTGCTGTTCGGCTACCTCGCGGGGCTGACAACAAACCTGGAGTTCGTGCCGGGCGTCATCATCCTGCCGCAACGGCAGACGGCGCTCGTCGCGAAACAGGCGGCGGCGGTCGATGTGCTGACCGGCGGGCGATTCCGGCTCGGCATCGGCGTCGGCTGGAACGCGGTCGAGTATCAGGCGCTGAATGAGAACTTCCGCGACCGGGGCAAGCGGAGTGAGGAGCAGATCGCGGTGCTCCGCGCACTCTTCACCGACGAGGTGGTCACGTTCCACGGCAGATGGCACCACATCGAGGCGGCGGGCCTCAACCCGATGCCGGTTCAGCGGCCCATCCCGATCTGGATTGGCGGCAGCAGCGATGTGACGGTGGAGCGCATCGGCAGGATCGGCGACGGCTGGTTCCCGCAGATGCCGCCGAACGACACCGCCCGCACAATGCTCGACAAACTGCACGCCGCCGCGACCGCCGCAGGGCGTGACCCGGCGCGCATCGGCATCGAGGCGCGCGTCAGCATCGGCGGCAAGACGCCCGATGAGTGGGCGCGCGAGGTTGAGGGGTGGCGCGCGCTCGGCGCGACCCACGTCACGGTGAACACGATGAAGGCGGGGCTGGATTCGCCGCAGGCGCACATCGACGCCATCCGGCGATTCGCGGAGGCTGTCGGCGTATGACCGCGCAGCCGGTGGTACGTGGTGAAATTAGTCAGAGCGTGCTGCCGTGACGCTCCGCACGAACTACCACACCCATAGCCGCTACTGCGATGGCGAGGGCGAGATCGCGGAGTACCTCGATGCCGCGATCGCGGCGGGCCTCGACTCCTACGGCGTCTCCTGCCACGCGCCGGTGCCGGTGCCGACCCGCGATCCGTGGATGATGCTCCCCGAAGACTTGCCCGCCTACTGCGCGGAGGTGCGCACCCTGCGCGCGGCGTACCACGACCGCTTACCCGTCTTTCTCGCGCTCGAAATCGATTACGCGCCGGGGCTTGACGCCTTCTACCGCGAGCACATCCTGCCGCACGGCTTCGACTACTTCGTCGGCTCGGTGCACTTCGTTGGCGAGGATGGCGCGGGGATGCCGTGGGAGATCGACAACAGCGCGGAGCGGTTCGCGTCCGGTCTGACCGGCGGGTTCGATGGCGATGTGCGCGGCGCGTTCGAGCGGTATTTCGCCTTGCAGCGGGCAATGGTTGGCACGCCGGGCGTCGCGATAGTCGGCCACATGGACAAGATGAAGATGTGGAACCGGGGCGACCGGTATTTCCGCGAGACCGACCCGTGGTACGTCGCGGCGGTGGAGGAGACCCTCCGCGCATTCAAGGCGGGCGGGTTGATCGTCGAGTTGAACACGTCCGGTCTGCGGAAGGAGATTCAGTCGCCTTTCCCCAGCTCGTGGGTGCTCGCGCGCTGCCGCGATCTGGCAATTCCCGTCACAGTGACGGCGGACACGCACAAACCCGCCGATGTCGCCGCCGGGTTCGACGATGCCGCCGCCATCCTGCGCGATGTGGGCATCACCCATGTCATGGCGCGCGATGGCGACCGCTGGGTGCCGCGCTTGGTTGATTGAGAGCCGATTTTCTTCCCTCTCCATCGCCGCACATACCCAATGTTGGCACGACGAGTGGGAGTTCGGGGATCGTGTAATCCACCGGTGTACTAACGTCCGTTCATGTCGATGATGAGACAAGATGCACCCACGGCAGTGCGTCGCCCACCGTGTTTGCGAGCCGCCGATCCGTTGTCCAGAATGCTGCGTCGACCTGTTCGGCCACCGCGAGATAATGGGCGTCATATGCCGCTGGCAAGTTGAATCGTGCCGCCATTGTCAACGCCTGCCCATGCAATTCCGCATCGCTGTACAGGTGAAATGGGAGCACATATCCCCCTGCACCGGCGCGCCAACATCCGGGGTCGTCAGTTTCAATCAAAAAACCGTCGCCGATTTTACGATTGCACCGCGAGAGTGTATACCACATCATTACTGGCCGTACGGATGCGCGTTCCCACGGCACCAAAAATGCATTGACTTACCCCGACGGAACGATAGCGAGATCATCGCATTCATTGGCGCGACGGAGCGACGAACGGTGCAGAGATCGGATCAACAACGAATCGGCGATCGGTACGAGCTGGAGCAGACCATCGGCATCGGCGGGATGGCGCGCGTCTATCTCGCGCACGATCGCATGCTGGATCGCGAAGTCGCCGTGAAAATCCTCACCCCCGGCCTCGCGGCGGATCCGCTCTTTGTGGAGCGCTTCCGTCGCGAGGCGCAGGCCGCTGCGGCCCTCAATCATCCGAACATCGTCACGATCTACGACACAGGGGCGACGGATGAGACATACTACATCGTCATGGAGTACGTGCCGGGACCGAACCTGAAGGAGGCGATCCGCCAGCGCGGGGCACTCCCGGAAACCGAGGCGCTCGGCATCGGCGCGCAGGTTGCGGCGGCACTTGAGGCGGCGCACCACCGCCGGTTGATCCACCGGGACGTCAAGTCGCACAATGTCCTCCTTCATCCCTCTGGCACGGCGAAGGTGACGGACTTCGGCATCGCGCGCGCCGCCGGGGCATCGCAACTGACCGCGACGAACACCGTGATGGGCACCGCGCACTACCTGTCGCCGGAGCAGGCGCTGCATCAGCCGGTCGATGGCCGGTCGGATGTCTACAGCCTCGGCATTGTGCTGTACGAGGCGCTCTCCGGCCAGTTGCCATTCGCGGGCGACTCGCTCGTCTCTGTCGCGATGCAGCAGGTGCACGAGCAACCGGCGCCCCTGCGCACGCTCCGTCCCGACCTCTCGCCGCAGACCGAAGCCGTCGTGATGAAGGCGCTCGCCAAGAACCCGGCGGAGCGGTACCAGTCCGCCGGTGAGATGCGCGCCGCGCTCCTGCGCGCGGAGGATGCGGTTCGTTGCGCCGATCGTGCCGTCCTTGTGGAGACGCGACCGCTGCCACCGGGCGCTCCCGATGATGCCGTCGTGCGCGCCACGGTTCCGGGCCTGCCGCTCGTCGCCCCTGCATCGCCGCCGCCCGCCGCGCCCATTGAGCGTCAGCGCGCGCAAATGCTCTCCCCCGAACATCGCAAGCGTCGGCTTGCCGCGCCCCTTATCCTCGCGGCGTTCTGCGCCCTCATAATTGGTGTGGGACTCTTCGCCTTCCGGTCTCTCGGTGGCGGCTCCCGTGCGGCCACCGTATCGACGCCGACGGTGAGCGCGCGGGCATCGGTCGTTGCGGCGGTGACAACGCCGTTACCCGCGCCAACGCAGGTACCGTCACCACCGCCCGCTGCGACGCTTGTTCCTGCCACTCCCGTACCGCCTACCCCCATACCGCCCACTGCTGCGCCCGTATTCGTCGCCCCAACCGCGACGGCGATCCCACCAACGGCCGCGCCGACCGTAGCGCCGCCCACCCCAACACCACTCGCGGTGCCGACCGCGACTCCCGTCCCCGCGCCACGAGCGACCGCCATTCCGCCAACTGCGGCCCCCGCACCAACCGCTGTGCCGCCAACCGAACCGCCACCACCGGTCGCCACGACGCGACCGAGCGGGCCGGTGACCGTGGCGAATAACCCGGCACAAGCGGTGCAGCAGTTCTACTCGTTCGCGTCGCAGCATAACTTCGATGCTGCCGCCGGGCTGTGGAGCGCGCGGATGAAGGCGGAATATCCCACCGGGGAGAACCTCAACGGACACTTCGGGGCGTTGCAACGTATCGATGCCAGCACCGGGGTGGCACGGATCGATCCGAGCGGCACGCGCGCAACGGTCCCGGTCGAAGTCACCGAGACGCTCGGTTCGGGGGAAACGCGGCGTTTGCAGGGTTCGTGGCAACTCGTGCGTGGCCCATCCGGCTGGCTCCTCGATCAACCCAACCTGCTCCCGGCATAACCGAGCGGTGGCGGTGGCCTTCAGCCTACCGTTCCTTGCCGCAGTAGGCTGAAGCCTACGCCACCACTTTTTTGATTCTTACTGCTGAGTATGTGCGTGGGGTTGGTTGAGTTTCGTGTCGGCGCTCCCCTCCGCTCGCTCAACGATCCGTTGCAGCGGAGCAGGCTCGCGCTCCTGTATTTTCACGCCGGGCGCGGCGATCCCTGAGCCACCCACGCCGGAGGGCAGGACGAAGCGGTTGACGAGGGCGAGCACGTCCGCCGTGAGCGCGGGGAATGCGCCCGCCAGCCGCGCGGCGATGCTTGCGGGAAGGGAGAGGATGCGCTCGGCCTGGCCCCGTCGCGTCGCGTCAACGATCTCGCGCGCCGCCTGCGCGGTGTCGAGCGCGGCGAAGGGAAGTGTGTCACCGAGGCTAAACCAGGCGTACTCCGCCTCTTGATGACCCTTGAACTGCGCGTTCCGCTGTCCGCCGGTGCGCAGGAGGCCGGGGGCGATGGTCGTCACACGGATACCGTCCGCCGCGAGTTCCGCGCGTAGCCCCTCGGAGAAGCCGGTGGCGGCGAACTTGGCCGCGCTATATGGTAGCAGGTGCGGCATGCTGATCTTGCCACCAACGGACGTAATGTTGACGATGTGGCCCGTGCCTCGCTCGCGCATCTGCGGGAGGACAGCGAACGTCGCATAGAGCGTGCCCCAGAAGATAATGCCCATCGCCTCCTCAAAGTCCGCGATGGTCATCGAGCCAAACGGCCCCGCTTGGATGATCCCGGCGTTGTTGACGAGTATATCGACGCGCCCGAACCGCTGCACCGTCTGTTGGACGGCGTCGGTCACATCGGCGCGGTTGGAGACATCGCAGGGAATGGTGAGGACGGTCGCGCCCTCTTGCCGCAGATCGTCCGCCGCGCGGTTGAGTTCGTCCGCGTCGCGGGCACAGATGGCGACAGTACAGCCAACGCGGGCGAATTCCCGCGCCAGTTGCAAGCCGAGGCCCCGCGAGCCGCCGGTGATGAGCGCGACCTTGCCCTGAAAATCTGCGGCGGGGCGGCGAAGCAAGTGCCGCCCCGCGACGCTGAGGCCGAGCGCAGCGGCAACGGGAAGTAAGGACGGCTTTCGCGATGCGTTCATCGTTTCCTCTTCCCTGTTGCCGCCACGGTTGCAATGCTCGTTACGGCGTAAGGACGACTTTGATGCAGTGATCCTGCTTCTCGCGGAACATCTTGTACCCCTGCGGCGCCTCATCCAACGGCATGCGATGGGTGATGACGAAACCAGGGTCAATGTCGCCCTGCTGGATATGCTCGAGGAGCGGCTGCAAGTAGCGCTGCACATGGGTCTGGCCCATCTTGAAGGTCAAGCCCTTGGCGAACGCCGCGCCGAACGGCACCTTGTCCAGCAGGCCACCGTACACACCGGGTACCGAGACGGTACCGCCCTTGCTGCACGCTTGGATTGCCTCTCGCAGGGCGTGTGGGCGATCCGTGCCGAGGCGCGTGACCTGCTTCGCCTTGTCAACAACGGCGTCGACGCTCATGCCGTGGGCTTCCATGCCAACGGCGTCGATGCATGAGTCCGGCCCCCGCCCGCCCGTCATCTCCTTGAGAGTGTCGATAACGTCCATCTCCTCGTAATTGATGATCTCGGCGTTGCACTGGTCGCGCGCCATCTCAAGGCGATCGGGGAAGCGGTCGATGGCAATGACGCGCTCCGCGCCGAGCATGTACGCGCTCTTGATGGCGAACTGACCAACGGGGCCGCAGCCCCAGATCGCGACAACATCGCCGGGCTTGATGCCGCAGTTTTCCGCTGCCATGTAGCCGGTCGGGAAGATGTCGGAGAGAAAGAGCACCTTCTCATCGGGGATGCCGTCCGGTATCTTGATTGGGCCGACATCCGCGAAGGGGACGCGCGCGTACTCCGCCTGGCCGCCGGCGTAGCCGCCGTACATGTGGGAGTAGCCGAACATTCCGGCGCCGGTGAACCCATACGCCTTCTCCGCCATCCACGCATTCGGGTTGGAATTGTCGCACGCGGAAAAGAGCTGCTGCTCGCAGAAGTAGCAGTGACCGCAGGCGATGGTGAACGGCACGACGACGCGGTCCCCCTTGCGGAGATTTTTCACCTCTGGGCCGGTCTCGACCACCTCGCCCATGAATTCGTGGCCGAGGATGTCGCCTGGCTTCAAGGTCGGGATGTAGCCGTCGTAGAGGTGAAGGTCGGAGCCGCAGATCGCGGTGGACGTAATCTTCACGATGGCGTCGCGCGGGTTGATGATCGTCGGGTCGGGCACCCGCTCCACGCGCACATCGTGGGTGTGATTCCAGACGAGCGCTTTCATTTAATTCCCCCGTGCTGTCGGCTGGCCATCCGTCGAGGCCACTTCCCCGGCTTCCATCACCTGCTTGAAGCGGCGCAGGGCATCCTGCACCTGTTGCGTCGGCTCCTCACCGAACATCTTCGCCACGACCATGCCCAGTTTCCCGGCGGGCGGATCGTATTCGAGATTCACCGTCACTTCCGTTCCACGCCCGCCCGGCACGGGCGTGAACCGCACGGAACCGGCGTTCGCGACATCCGCCTCGGTCGATTTCCACGCGATCAGCTCGTTCTTCACGTCGTTGATGATCGTCGCGTCCCATTCGACGGAGGTTCCGGCGGGCGCTTTCGCCTTCCAGTGCGAATTCTTGTCGTCCTTCACGCTGACGGATTCGAGGTGATCCATGAACCGGGGAAGGTTCTCGAAGTTGCGCCAGAAGCGGTAGAGTTCCTCCGGCTGCTTGTTGATAGTCACCGTCTTCCCGACGCGGACGCCCTGCTTGTGCCCGACGCTGGCCGATGGGCTATGGTCTCCATCGCCACCGGAGCGCCCCTTGACACGCCGCGCGACCAGCACGCCGCCCGCGACCGCGAGTGCGGCGCCGCCGACGATGGGCTTCCACCGCTCGGCAGGCGCACTGCCTTCGCCGCTCGCGGAAGTGTCCGCCGCGTCGCCATGCATCTTTGTGGTCTGCTGCTCGGTCTTGCTTGTTGTCGCCATGTGCTACTCCTTTGCTCCCGATTGTGTCCAGTTAGGCGTGGTCGCCCGACACCTCACCTGCCCGCAATGGTTGTGCCGGGGGACAGGTGGGGGATTGTTGGTTCCCTCGCGATAGTCGGAGTCAGGGCAACGATGCCGTTACCGTCCGTCGAGCGGAAATAGGCGTTCGCACCGGATCGATGCGGTACAATCCTTCGGCATCGCGTGATGCGGCGATAACGAAGGGAGCGAACACGAGTGGGTGGCGATCTCATTCTCACGAACGGCCATATTGTCACGTCGGACCCGGCGCAGCCGGTGGCGGAGGCGGTCGCGATCCGCAATGGGATTATTGCCGCAGTCGGGAGCAACGCGGACACCCTGACGGAACGACGCCCCGGCACGGAGGTGATCGACCTCCGAGGCCGCACGGCGACTGCGGCGTTCAACGATGCCCACTGCCACCCGATGAACGTGGGCTTTGCCGCCGCCGCAGTCAGCGCGCGACCGGAGGATACGACCAGCATCAACCAACTCGTCGCCAGGATTCGGGAGCGCGCGGCGTCGCAGCCGACGGACCGCTGGATCCGCGCGCGGGGGTACGACGATGCCCGGTTCGACGAGCGCCGCCACCCGACCCGCGCCGACCTCGACGCCGCCGCGCCCGAACATCCGGTCATCGTTGTGCGCGCCTGCGGCCATGTCGCGGTGGCGAACACGGTGGCGCTGCAACGCGCGGGTGTCACCGCGACGAGCGTTGACCCGGAGGGGGGTGTGATCGACCGCGACGAGCACGGCGAGCCGACCGGCATTCTGCGCGAGACGGCGATGCGCGCCGTGTACAACGCGATCCCGCAGCCGACCGTCGCGGAAATCGCGGAGGCGCTCGACCGCTGCACCGCGCTCTACCACGCCGTTGGCGTCACGAGCGTTGCCGAGGCGGGGATTCACCGCCCGGAGGAGATGACGGCGTACCAGGCGCTCCACGACCGTGGCAGCGGCGGCCTGCGCACGTACCTGATGATGATGGTCGATGAGATGCTCGACGCGCTCGAAGGCACCGGCATCCGCACGGGGTTCGGCGACGCGCGGCTCCGCATTGGCCCCGCCAAGCTCTTTCTCGATGGCTCGATTGGCGGGCGCACGGCGCGGATGCACCACCCCTACCTCGGTGAGGCGGAGAATGTCGGCCTCTGGATGCAGACGCCCAACGCCTTCAAGACGAAGTTTAAGCGGGCGCACGACCTCGGTTGGCAGTGCTGCGCGCACGCCATCGGGGACGCCGCGATTGACCTGCTCCTCGACTGCTACGAGGAGGCGATGGCCGCCAACCCGCGCCCGGACGCCCGCCACCGCATCGAGCATTGCGAGTTCATCACGGATACCGCCGTCTTCGACCGGATCAAGCGGCTCGGCTGCGTGCCGGTGCCGGGCACGACGTTTTTGCGCGATTTCCGCCCGGTCTATGTGCAAAATCTCGGGCCGGAGCGGCTGCGCTACGCGAACGCGATGCGCACCTTCATCGACAAGGGGATCGTCGCGGCGGCATCGAGCGACGCGCCCGTGGTGACGATCAGCCCGCTCGCCGGGATCGAGACGATGATGACGCGCCGTGACTTCGCCGGTGAACAGGCGTTCGCGGAGGAGACGATCAGCTTTGAGGAGGCGGTATGGGCGTATACGTGGGCGGGTGCGTACGCCTCATTCGAGGAATGCATCAAGGGGAGCCTGACCCCCGGCAAGCTCGGTGATGTCACCGTGTTGAACGCCGACGCTCGCACCGTTGACCCCGACGACATCGCGGAGATGACCGTCGATTACACCGTCATGGACGGGGAGATCGTCTACCGGGGGATGGGGATTTAACACGGAGGACGCAGAGAGAATCCAAAAATATTCTCTTCTCTGTGTTCTCCGTGTTCTCCGTGTCTTCTGTGTTAAATCCCTGGCATCCTGGCGGGTTTATTCTCCGAATCGGTGCGTCTGGCCCGGCTTGAGCGGGTAGCATCTGACGCCTTGCACAGCCGCCTCCACGCGCTCTTTGAAGGCGTCGCCGTCCTGCACGATCGGCGGGAAGGTGTTGTAGTGCATCGGAATGACCGTCTTCGGGTGGACGAATCCAACCGCGCGCGTCGCGTCGACCGGCCCCATCGTGAAGTGGTCGCCGATGCAGACGCACATCAGGTCGATCTGCTCCTCGCCGATGAACTCCATATCCCGGAAGAGTGCGGTGTCGCCGGTATGATAGATCGTCAGGCCACCGAAGCGGATGACCAACCCGGCGGGCGTGCCCGCCGCCACGTAGGTGCCCGGCCCCGTTTCGTAGGACGAGGTGTGCCACGCCGGTGTGAATTTGACGCTACCGCCGTTGAAGGGGGCCGTCCCACCGTGATTGGCGGGGACCGTCGACGCACCCTGCACCGCGAGCCACTCCCCCAGTTCGAAGGTGGTGATGATCGTCGCACCCGTGCGCTTGCTGATTGCCAGCGCGTCGTCGATGCCGTGGTCGTTGTGCGCGTGCGACAGGAGGATCGTGTCGGCGTGGAGCGCATCGGCGCTCGTCGTCGCGACGGGATTTCCTGTCACCCACGGGTCAATGAGCAGGGTTGTGCCGCCCGCTTCGAGCATGAAACCAGCGTGCCCCAGATAGGTCAACAGCATGATCGGCCCTCCTCACACAGCCATCGCGACGATCCCACTCTGTGCAGTGTACCGCGTCTCGCCGCTGACGCCACAGTGGCACGGTTCCAACCAAATCGACGGGTAGTGGCGAGGGTGACATTTTTTGTATACTCCACAGAGCGATCATAGGCTATCACTATCGGAGGTGCGGTGT
>JBBSII010000009.1:0-18926 GCA_038232175.1 Thermomicrobiales bacterium | reverse complement strand
TCCCAATTGCGATTGGCACGGGCGTTCTGGAGATCGTGCCGTTCGTCGGGCCAATCCTCGCGGGAACAATCGCTGGCCTCGTAGCCCTCTCCACCGTCGGTGTCGGCCCGATGATCGCCGTGCTCATCGCGTACCTCGTGATCCGGCAGATCGAAGACCAGATCATTGTGCCGCAGGTCATCGGGCGCGTCGTGCATCTCGACCCCGTTGTGACGATCTTCGCCGTCCTCGCGGGCGAGCACCTCGCGGGTGTGATCGGCGTCCTCCTCGCCGTGCCGCTCGCCGCCGCCACGCGTGTCATCATCGACGAACTCTTCCCGCCCAAGGTGGTCGGCGATGAACCCTCCGCGCTCACCGAGGTCGCTGTCGCAGGGACGGGCCTACCGAACGACCCGGAGCGCCCGGAGGAACGGCGGCTTCTCCGTCGCGGCGGGACATCTCGCGTTGACCTTGATACTGGGGAGCGCGAATAGATGCCGATTGTTGGTGGAAATACTTTACAGAGTTTACGATGTTTGTGTTTTAGGGATATGTATGTCGCATTTACGTCGCTCTTTCCTCAATGATGCGGTATGACGCCCTCGTCATCGGCAGCGGCCCGAACGGTCTTGCCGCCGCGATCACGCTCGCCGAGCACGGTCGATCAGTGCTCGTGCTGGAGGCGCACGAACGGCTCGGTGGCGCGGTCGCGACCGAGGAATTGACCCTCCCCGGCTTCCGACACGACACCTTCTCCGCCGTCCACCCGGCGGGCGCGGCGTCGCCCGTCTTCGCGCGGATGCCGCTGGAACGTCACGGGTTGCGCTGGATTCATCCCCCCATCGCGATGGCGCACCCCTTCCCGGACGGACGCGCCGCCGCGCTCTATCGCGACCTCAACCGGACGGTGGACAACCTCGACCGCCTGACGCCCGGCGATGGGCAGCGGTGGCGCGCCTTTATCGCTCCCTATCTCACGCACGAACGCGCGATGCGCGCGATGATGCTCACCGTCTTCCCACCACTTGCCGGGGGAGCGCGTCTGCTTCCCCGCCTCGGCATCGACGGCACGCTCGAATTCGCCCGATTGCTCCTGATGTCGGCGGAGTCGTGCATGGCGGAGCACTTTCGGGGCGACCGTGCGACCGCATGGTTCTTCGGCGCGGCGATGCACGCCGATGTGCCGCCGTGGGAGGCGGGCAGCGCGATTGCCGGCTTCTTCCTCCTCTTCCTCGGGCATGTCGTCGGCTGGCCCAGCCCGGAGGGGGGCGCAAGCGGCATCACCAATGCCCTCGTCGGCTATCTGCACCACCTCGGCGGACAGACACGCGCCGCCGCGCCGGTAGAGCGCATCCTCGTGGATGGCTCCCGCGCGTGCGGCGTCGCGCTCGTCGGTGGCGAGACGATTCACGCACCCATCGTGATCGGCGACCTCACACCGCAGGGTCTGATTCGACTGGCCGGGGCCGCATTGCCGCCCGCGTACGTCGCGCGACTCGCGCGGTATCGCCCCGGCCCGCCATCGTTCAAGGTCGATTGGGCGCTCGACGCGCCGATCCCGTGGGATGCGCCGGAAGCGCGCGCGGCGGGGACGCTCCACATCGGTGGCTCCGTCGCGGACCTCACCAACGCGCTCCGGCAGCAACACGCGGGATCATTGCCGGAGCAGCCCTTCCTGCTCGCGGGCCAGCAGTCGCTCGCGGACCCGACGCGCGCCCCGGCGGGTAAACAAACGGCCTGGGCATACACGCACGTCCCGAAGGGCGTGGATTGGGCGGCGGAGCGCGAGCGGATGGCGGAGCGCATCGAGGCGCAGATCGAGCGGTTCGCCCCCGGCTTCCGCGACCGCATCCTGGCGCGGCACATCCTCACGCCCCCCGACCTGACCGCGCGGAACCGAAATCTGATCGACGGCGATGTCGGCGGCGGCAGCACCGCGCTCGACCAACTGATCTTCCGCCCAATCCCGACGCTCTCGCCCTATCGCACCCCGATCGATGGCCTGTACATCGGCAGCGCATCAACCTTCCCCGGAGCCGCCGTCCACGGCATCGCGGGCGACGCTGCCGCGCGCCGCGCCCTTCGCGATGCCCGATTCCGCACCATTTTTCCATTACATGTACATGTACGTCGCAAACGGTAGTTCACATAGTATTTAGGGATATGTACTAGATGAAGTCCCTCACCCCTTTAGGTAACCCAGCCCCTCGCGCAACGATTTTGGCTGGCGATCAATCAGCATTGCGGTCGCGGAATCCTTGCTGCTGTTATCGATCTTCAGCATCCTCAGTTGCTCCGGCGTCACCGGTGGCTTCGGCAGCGCCTTGTCAAACAGAAACGCGGCGGGCTGCAGCAACACGGCGGGCACGGGCAGCATCGGGCGACGATGGCCGGTCACGTCCATCAGGGTCGCGAGCATCTCCTTGTACGAGAGGATGTCCGGCCCACCGAGTTCGTATGTCTTGCCGACAGCGCCGGGATCGTCCAGTGCGCGAATGAATGAATCCGCGACATCATCAAGCCAGACAGGTTGGAACTGCGCCGTCCCACCATCGGGCAGCACGACGGGCGCGGGCAACTTCGCCAAGCCCGCGAGCGTGGAGAAGAACTGATCGCCGGGGCCAAAGATGATTGACGGGCGAAAGATCGTCCAATCCAGACCACTCGCCTTGACGTACTGCTCGGCGCGGTACTTCGTGTCGTGATACGGGAAGTTTGGATCCGGCAGCGCACCGAGCGCACTCATCTGGAGGTGCCGCCGCACCCCTGCCTGCTTCTCCGCGTCAACGATGTTGACCGTCCCCCGGTAGTTGATTCGCTCGAACGTCACGTCCGCGCCGCGCTCGCGAATGATCGCAACGAGGTGGATCACTGCATCGATCCCCGCGAGTGCGGCGGCCAATGTCTCCGGCCGCGTGACATCGCCGCGCGCGAACTCGACGCCCGTCGGGTAGGTGCGCCGCGCCGCTTCCGCATCGCGCACGAGCAGCCGCACCGGGCGACCCGCCGCGACGAGTTTCTGCACAATCCGGGAGCCAACAAAGCCGGTGCCGCCCGTTACGAGAATCATTCGTCACTCCTGTCGATCATCACCGACCTGCCACAAGGGAAAGAAGCAGTGCTGGAGCGTACCCTGCACCGCTGCCTCCCCTTTATATCGCAATACACGCGAAAAACCCGACCGGATGCAGCGGGGAATGCGACGAGCGGGATCGCTCGGGAGATCATGGGGAAAAGGGGGAGGAAGCGGCCCCAGAGCGAACAATGGGAGAAGGAGGAAGGTTGTGCCAACCCGAGACCGCTTGCTGAAGATTATACACCCGCGATGTCAATCTGTCAACCGTTTGCACAATAATTGAACGGATAATTACCGCCCTTCCCTCGTCGCGGCGGATATACCGACAAACAAAGAAGGCCGGGCAGCACACCCAGCCTTCGATCTTCGATCTTCGCATTTGTCCTGTGAGGTGTGCGGCGATTATGCCTCCGTCAGCACGACACCGAGGACGGTTGCGCCCACCTGTTCGAGCGCGGCGAGCGCCTGCTGCGCCTGCGGGCGACGGGTGCGGTTCTGCGCGACGAGCAGCAGCACGCCATCGACACGTGCCGCGATCGCCCGGCTGTCCGCGCCTTCCGCCACAGGCGGCGCGTCGATGATGACGATGGCGGCGTGCCCGCGCAGGGCGATGAGCACGACCGCGAAGGCGTTCGCACCGAGGAGATCCGCCGGGTTCGCACCCCGTGTCCCCGCCGGGAGCAGAAGCAGATCGGGCACGCCCGTCTCCACGAGCGGGAGGACGACTTTGCGGTCGTCCTCCGGCCCGCGGATCACGGACGCAATCCCCTCCGTCGCGGCCCCCTGCCCGAAGAGGGCGCTCAGACTCTCGGCACCGGGCGCTTGGCGCAGGTTCGCATCGACGAGAATGACGCGCTCGCCCGCCAGCGCGCAGGCGACGCCGAGGTTCGCGACGATGGTCGCGTGATCGCCGACGCCTCCCGCGTCCGCGAGCAGGTAGACGTGCCCCCCCTCCCCGCCGACGCGGGGATCGAAGCGCAAATTCGTCCGCAATTCGCGGTACGCCTCCGCAGCGGCCCCATTCGGCTCTCCGAGCATCACGAGCCGCCCCGCGAGCGAACCGCCCGGCACCACCGCGCTCCCCGCGCCTGCCTTCGACTCGACTATCTCACGCATCTCTTTCCCCCAGCCCGAAAATTGCCACAGAGACACAGAGCGCATAGAGGGCGCGCGGAGGAAACACGAATTGGTTGCTGCTTCCTCTTTTCCTCACGTTGCTTTCCCCTCTGTGTTCTCTGTGCCTTTGTGGTTCAATCATTCCCATTCCCCGCGCTACCGTGCCTTGCCCGGCGCACGGCGGCGCGGGATGGTGGCGACGACGGGCAGGCGCAGGTAGCGTTGCACATCGTCCCGCCCCTTGAGCGAGTCGTCCAACGCTGCGGCGCCCGCCACGACGATCAGCCCGAGCACCCCACCGAGCACCAGCCCTGCGAGCGCCGTCACCTTCACGCGCGGGCCATTCGGCGTAGCGGGCGGTGACGGGCAGTTCGGCAGCACGCCGACGCTCGTCAAGCCCCCGGACGGCGCGGCGCAATCGAGGCTCGTGATGATGAGGCGCGCCGTGATACGCGCGTTCTGCGAGGTCGCGTTTGCGCGCCGATCCGCCTCCTCATACGCGGCGCCATCCTCCCTGTTCTTCTCGACCGCGATGCGGGCGAGCGCGCTAACGATGCGCGCCGCGCGGGCGGGGTCGCTGTCCGTCACGGCGATCGTCACCGTCCGGTTATCGCGGTTGCTCCGCGTCGCCGCGTTGTACGCGGCCGGGACGTCGCCCGGCTGCACGTACCCCTTATCGGCAGCGGATTGGACGGCGTTCGGGTTGTGGACATACGGCTCCAACGCCTGCGTCCAGTTCGCGGTGAACTGGTCATAGAAGTAATCGTTCGGGAAGGCGGAGACGACGAGGCGCGTGCTCGCCTCATACGTCTTCGGCTTCCCCGCCTGCGACGCATAGCCGATGAGACCCGCGACGAGCGCGGCGATGAGGATCACCCACCAGCCGCGCCGCAGCACGCGCAGGTAAAAATCGGGGCGCATCAGGCGACCCGCTCCGCGCGCGCGCCGCTCCGGGGGATGACGCCGACCACGGGCTGCCCCAACTGATCCTCGACATCCCGCCAGTCGTGCAGCCGCGTGTCGAAGAGATCAACGAGGAGCGCGATCACCGCCGCCGCAATCACTGCAGCGAGGACCATACCCGCCGCGAGGACGCCCGTCTTCAAGGAACTTGCGCGCGCAGTGGTGGGAAAGTCAACGATGGATGCTTCCACCGGGCGGTTCGGCAAAGATGACGGCGCGCTCGCGACGAGTTCTTCGAGCGCGGTCTGCGCGATGATAACGGAGTGCTTCTCATTGTTCGTCGCGGCATTGATGGTGATCACGCGATGCACGCGGGTCGAGGAAAGCGCGCGTTGCACCATCTCAGCCGAGTCATTCTGTCCCTTCGCCTGAAGCCGCTTCGCGACATCCCCCGCGAAGCGGCTCCCCAGGACGACGCGCGTCAGATCATCCGAGGCCGCCTCGCTGGTCAGCGTGCGGTAGTAGTTGTCGAACCCCTGCGGGTTCGTCGCTTCCGGCGCGGTGCTGGTAATTGTCGCCCCGCCGGACGCGGTATACGTCTTCGTCGCGCGCAGATAGTTCGCTGCGGCAAGTCCGAGCGCGATCAGCGGCAGCAGCACGAGTATCGGCCACCGCCGCCGGATCACCGCCCAGAAGCGCGGCAAACGCATCGCCGAGGACTGAGGACTGAGGACTGAGGACTGAGTCTCCATGCGCTCCTATTTCCGTCGTGCTTCATATGAGTAACGCGCTCGGACTCTCTCCCTTATACTCAGGCCTCAGCACAACGCACTCAGTCCTCAGTCCTCAGTCCTCAGTCCTGCCGCTATCGTAGCGGTGCGACGGCGATACCGCAACCGAGGCACGGGATGTGCGTACGTAGTGGGCGGAATGGGAGTAGCCGACCGGCGTGATCCGGTGGTGTGGCCGTCAATACGGGCGTTCCTGCCCCGGCCCCACCCGCACTGAGCGTAGCGAGACATCCACAAGCTGCATTGCGCGGCGACGTGGATGATGGTCATCACGCGGGCGTCGTGCGTTCGGAGGATGCATGAAGACCCATTCCGCCGCGCTCCCCCTTATTTGTGCGTTCACTGCGACCCTCCCCGGCGTGGCCGTGAGCCTGTCGGGTGTTCATCTCGCGCCGTCGGTGGCGGCAGTGGCATTCGGCGTGGCAGTGCTCGGCGCGGCGTTCCTGCTCGCGTGGACAACCGAGGCGATCCAGCACGATCTCTCCCAGGCATTCGCGCTCTCGATCCTCGCGCTCATCGCCATTCTGCCGGAATACGCCGTCGATGTCTCATTCGCGTACCGCGCCGCGACGGATCGCACCTACGAGGCGTACGCCGTCGCGAACATGACGGGCGCGAACCGCCTGCTGATCGGCATTGCGTGGCCGCTCGTCGTGCTGCTCTTCTTTCTCGCGCGGCGACGGCAGGGCGTCACCCTCGCGCAGGCGAGCAACCGCCCCGGCCTGATCTGCCTCGGCGCGGCGACACTCTACGGCCTCACCATCCCGCTGCGCGGCGCGATTGCGCTCTACGACGCGGTCGTACTTATCGGCATCTTCCTTATCTACATCGCGCTCGCGGCCCGCGCGCCCTCCGAGGAGCCGTCGCTGATTGGCCCCGCCGCGCTGATCGGTGGGCTGCCGAAGGCGAAGCGCCGCCTCGTGGTGGCCACGCTCATGTGCTGGGCGCTCATCGCGGTGCTGCTCGTCGCGGAGAAGTTCGGCGAGGCGCTCGTCGAGACGGGCACCTCGCTCGGCATCGACGAGTTTCTGCTTGTGCAGTGGCTCGCGCCGCTCGCGTCCGAAGCGCCGGAGTTCGTCATCGTCGCCCTCTGGACGTGGCGGGGCGAGGCGCGGATGGCCCTCGGCGCGCTCGTCTCCTCGACCGTCAATCAGTGGACACTGCTCATCAGTTCGTTGCCCATCGCCTACAGTGTCGGCTCGCACGCGTTCCGCGCATTGCCGATGGACGCGCGGCAGACGGAGGAAGTCTTCCTGACCGCCGCACTCTCCGCGCTCGCGCTGACCTGCGTGCTGAACATGCACCTCTCGCTCTGGGAGGCGGGCGGTCTGGTCATCGTCTTCGTGCTTGCGTTCATCGCGCCCGCGCTCCACGTCCCGCTCGGCATCGCCTGCTGCATCTTCGCCGTGGTGCGGCTGGTCGTCTGGCTCGTGACCGGTCGGGAGGTTGTGCGGGACGCGGCACAGGCAGATTCTCAGCCTATCCTGACTACATAGACGAAACTGCCAGGAACACCAGGGGGAAACGCAACACAGAAGGCACGGAGACCATAGACGACACAGAGAGAATCCAAATATATTCTCCCCTCTCTGTGCGCTCTGTGCCCTCTGTGTTACACCCATCTCTTCCTGGCATCCTGTCAGAGGATCGCCAGTACCACCGCGAGCGTGACGATACTCGCCAGCGTCGAGAAGAGCACGGTCGCGGTGACGAAGGTTGGCAGCAGGTTATGCTCGAAGGCGATGATCGAGGCGAGCACCGCCGCCGGCATCGCCGCCTGCAGCACCCCCGCGTCCCGCGTTAGCCCGGTCATGTGGAGCGGCACGGCGACCAGCGCCGCCAGCGCCGGGCCACCGAGCAGCCGCATGATGCTCGCGCCAATCATGTCGCCATCGAGCCGAGGGATGCCCGCCTGCGCCAGTTGCACACCAAGGGCGATCAGCATGACAGGGATCATCGCTCCCGCGAGCAATGCGATAGGCCGCGAGACGACGAGCGGCGGAGGCGTGCCGGTCAGGTTAAACAGGAGTGCGGGCGGGACGGCGAGGAGCGCGGGCGTCTTGAAGACGGCGACCATCGTCCGCAGGTTGCTGCCCCGGTGCCAGTTCGCGGCGGCGACCCCGATGACGAACGAGATGAGATTAATCGCGACGAAGTAGATCGTCGCGGCGACCAGCGCGTCCGGCCCGAAGGCGAACTGCACAATCGGCAGCCCGAAGTTGCCGACGTTGGGGAAGACCGCGATCAGGATGTATGCGCCCGTCATCTCCGGCGAGCGCCGGAGCAACCGCGCCACAAGCAGCGCCGCCAGCGCGCACGCCACCTCGACAATCGTAATGTAGACGATCATTCGCCGCGCGACGCCGAGGTCGATCTGCGCCGTACTCAGAATATTGAAGTTGAAGGCGGGCACGAGCAGGAAATACGCCACGCGCGAGAGCGTGCGCGCTTCGAGACCGAGGCGCGGCCCGGCGATGTAGCCAATTAGCACCAGCACGAAAACCGGGATCAGGATGTTGAGGAAAATCTGCGGCAACTGCCCCACACATTGCTCCCTTGTGGCCTATCGCTGCAGAGCGATCATCGTCGGCGGCTGCCGCGCGAGGACGATGGCGGCACAACCCTGCGGCACAGGGTTCATGCCCACGTAGCACGTAGCATGCAGCACGCAGCACATAGCCCGCCCCTCTCTCATCTATAGATTTATTCTATCAAACAGTGGAGAAATGGTGGGAGTTCTCTTCCGTTGTGTTGTGCAGGTGCACGGCGGATGGTACGATACGCGCAGCAATGTGGCGTGGGTTCAACGTCCTCCGAGGGTAGGCAGCGATGCGTCCTCAGCATCACCAAATGATTCTCTTCGTGTAGGGCTGTACGGGCCGACCTCGTGTCACCCGTTTTTTGTTGGCATGGTAGTTAGAACATCAAAGATCGTGTGTACGCACGTATCGGCACGACGAGGAGACAAGGAGCGGCATGAGTACGACAACGGCGACAGACTTTGTCCTGAGGATCGGCGGTGAGTCCGGCGATGGCATGGTGACCATCGGTGACATCATCACGGCGGTCGCGGCGGACCACGGCGCGTGGGTGCACACTTTCCGCACCTTCCCGGCGGAGATTCGCGGTGGCCCGGTGCTCTTCCAGTTGCACACGAACACCACGCCCGTCCTCTCGGTCGGCGACCAGGTGGACGTGCTCGTGACGCTCAACAAGGAGGCGTGGACACTCCATCACAATGACCTGCGCGCCGATGGCGTCCTCGTCTTCGATCCCTCCGAGTACCAGCCCCCGTCGTGGTTCATGGGCACGAAGTACGAGGTGCCCGCCGTCGAACTGGCGAACAAGGCCGGGGCGAAGCGCGGCAAGAACATTGTTATTATCGGCGCGCTCTCCAAGCTCTTCGGGCTGGACAAGGAAGTCGCGCAGGAGACGATCCGCAAGAAACTCGGCAAGCGCGCCGAACTCCTGCAAGGCAACCTCGACTCCTTCAACGCCGGCTACGACTACGCCGACACGCTGATGAAAGCGGATCGCTTTGGTTTCTCCTTCCCCTCCGAGCGCGTCTCGAACGACCGTCTCATCATGAACGGCAATGACGCCATCGTGGCGGGCGCGCTGCGGGCGGGTTGCCGGTTCTACGGCGGCTACCCAATCACCCCGGCCTCCGATATCATGGAGAAACTCGCGCTGGAACTGCTCGCAATCGGCGGCGCGCTCCTCCAGGGTGAGGACGAAATCGCCTCGATCAATGCCTGCCTCGGCGCGTCCTGGGCGGGCGTCAAGTCGATGACGGCGACGGCAGGCCCCGGCCTCTCGCTGATGACCGAGGCGCTCGGCCTCGCCTCGATGGCGGAGATTCCCGTCGTCGTCGTGGATGCGCAGCGCGGTGGCCCGAGCACCGGTTTGCCGACGAAGACCGAGCAGAGCGACCTCAATCTCGCCATCTACGGCGCGCACGGCGACACGCCACGCATGGTGATCGCCCCGACCGACGTGGCAGACTGCTTCCCCGCGACCATCCTCGCCTTCAACCTCTCCGAGCGGTATCAGATGCCGGTGCTTCTGCTCTCCGACCAGTCGCTCTCCAGTCGGACGGAATGCATCGTGCGGCCCGACCTCGAAAACGTCGAGGTCTGGGACCGTATCACGCCGGAGAACGCGGCGGAGCACGCCGACCTGCTCGGTCGCAACGGGCACAGCAGCCCGAACGGGCGCTTGAACGGTGCGACCGAGGAGAGCGAGGGCAACCGCAACGAGGTCGAGGACGACCCGAGCGGCGACCCCGTCTACATCCGCAACGAGACGGCGCTCCTCTCCTACGGCGTCGATCTGACGCACGTCGGCATCGACCGCGTCCCCGGCCCGGAGAAGTACCAGCGCTACGCGATTACCGAGAGCGGCATCTCGCCGATGTCCATCCCCGGTATGCGCGGCGACGCGCGCTACGTCTCGACCGGCATCGAGCACGATCAGCTCGCGGACCCGAATTACACGCCGGAATACCACACGGTGATGACGAACAAGCGGTTCCGCAAGCTCCAGACCGCGCTCAATGATGTCGGCGAAACGGTTGTTCGCCGCTACGGTGCGGATAATCCCGAAGTGCTCGTCATCGCGTGGGGCAGCGTGGCCGGCCCGGCCCGTGAGGCCGCCGAGCGTGCCATCGAGAAGGGCCACTCCGTCGGCGTCCTCGTGCCGCTCCTGCTCTGGCCGCTCGCGCCGAGCATCGGCGAGGCGATGGCCAAGGCGAAGAAGATTGTCATCCCCGAAGTGAACTACAGCGGCCAGTTCGCGCGCGTCCTGCGTGCGGAGTTCGGTGGCGACCGCGACCGGATGATCGAAGTGCACAAGTACACCGGCCTGCCGTTCACGGCGGCGGAAATCGAGAATGTCATTGCGGAAGCAGTGAGCAGTGGGCAGTGAACGGTGAGCAGAAACCGACGCGCGTAGCGCATCCGCTTTCAACTGCCCACTGCCTACTGCTCACTGCCCACTCATAGGAGGAACAATGGTCACGACAACGACCCCCACCCAGGGACAGGAACCGAAAACGGTCGCTCATTACCGCTCCAGCCTGCGCCCGATCTGGTGCGCGGGGTGCGGCGACTTCGGCGTGCTCGCGGCGTTCTACGAGGCGCTCGTCGCGATGGATATCGACAAGGACAACCTCTCCGTCGTCTCCGGCATCGGCTGCTCCAGCCGCTTCCCCGGCTTCGTGGACGCCTACGGCTTCCACGGCGTGCACGGCCGCTCGCTCCCCGTGGCGACGGGCGTCAAGATGGCCCGCCCGGATCAGACGGTCGTCGCGTTCGGCGGCGATGGCGACTACTTCTCCATCGGCGCGGGCCACCTGCCGCACGCCGCGCGCCGCAACCTCGATATCACGGCGATCGTGATGGATAACCAGATCTACGGCCTGACGAAGGGGCAAATCTCCCCCACCTCACCGCAGACGATGCGCACGAAGTCCACCCCGTACGGCTCGCACGACCTGCCGATCAACCCAATCGGCTACGCGCTGATGTTCGGCGCGTCGTTCGTCGCGCGCGCCTTCTCCGCGCAGCGGCAGGTGATGAACAAGATCTTCCAGCGCGCCATCGAGCATAAGGGCTTCTCGATTATCCAGGTGATGTCTCCCTGCGTGACGTTCCACGACACGTACAAGACGTACAAGGAGATCACGCAGCCGATGCCGGAGGGCCACGACCCCTCGAACCGCGAGGCCGCCATTCAGCTTGCGATGACCGAGGAGAAACTCTCCCTCGGCGTCTTCTACGAGGGAGAGCCGGTGGAGCCGCCGGGCGACTACATCAACGACCCCTACATCGATGTCCAGCAGTCCGACCTGACTGACCGGCTGAACAAGTACCTCAACAAGTTCGCGTAGCGAGCAACGAGCAACGAGCAATGAGAGGGTCGAACCGCAAGGTTCGATCCTTTCCCTTTGACCCCGGCACCGGCATCCTCAGGTCTGGCTTCTGTTTTTCGCTCCTCGCTTCTCCGGCGCGTTGACGCCCTTTGTGATGGGGAATACAATATGGGAGTAAAAATCGTAGGCAGCGGGCAGGAGGCGGTAGGCAGCAGGTGGCGGGCGAAAGCCCTCAGTCCCTGGTCCTCAGTCCTCAGTCCTCAATCCTCAACGTGGAGGTTCCCCGCGCATGTGGCGATGTAAAGTTTGCGGCTATACCACACAGGAATCCAAGCACCCCAGCCTCTGCCCCGTCTGCGGCTCCGAGGACTCGTTCGAGGCGTTCACGCCGCCGAACGCCGTGGCGGAGGACGCGCGCACGCAGCGGCACACGCGCTACGCGAGCGTCGGCGTCCCGCAGGATCAGCAGGAAGTCCGCCCGCAGTATGTGGACACCCCGAACTGGGCGACCGTCGGCGTGACCGATTCCGCGACGCGCGAGAAGGGCTATATCCGGGGCGATGGCATCGTGCCCAGTTCCCCGACACCGAAGACGGGCGCGCAGGACTTCACGCTCGGCGTCATGCCCGCCTTCACCTCGGACCAGACGCACAGCACCGCCGCCGCCGTCGCTGCTGCGGCGCAGGTTGAGGACGAGGTCGAGGTCGGGCGTCGGCTGCGCCTCCTCGCGTTTGTGGACCCGCAGATGGAAGTCAACTACGTCATGCGCTCCGGCAAGAAGTACAACCTCGTCACCGGCGACGGGGCGTGGTTCTCGGACAACATCCCCTGCGCGGCGGCGTGCCCGGCGCACACCGACATCTCGCGCTACATCGCCTTCATCGCGGACGAGGAGTATGCCAACTCGTTCGAGCTGAACCGCGAGTCGAATGTCTTCCCCGGCTGCCTCGGTCGCGTCTGCGCCCGGCCGTGCGAGTCCGCCTGCCGCCGTGGCGTGATCGACGAGCCAATCGCCATCTGCTGGCTGAAGCGCGTCGCCTCCGACAACCGGGACGCGACCCGGCACGAGCGCCCTGCGCGCGCCACGGGCAAGTCCGTCGCCATCATCGGCGCGGGGGCGGCGGGGATCACCGCCGCGCGCGGCATCGCCCGCAAGGGCCACACGGTGACGGTGTACGATGCGCTGCCCGTGCCCGGTGGCATGTACTGGGGGGGCGTGCCGGAGTGGCGTCTGCCGCGCAACATCATCCAGGACGAGGTGAACCTCGTCGCCGATCTTGGCGTCGATATTCACCTGGACACCGCCATTGGCAAGGACATCATGATCGCCGACCTGATGGCGAACAACGACGCGGTGCTGATCGCAGCGGGCTGTCAGGTGCCGGTCGGCCTCAGCATCCCCGGTGAGGAACTGGAGGGCGTCGAGTATGGCCTGACGTGGCTGGAAGACCTGCATATCGCGGACTGGCAGAAGACGCCGCGCGTCGGCCGGAATGTGATTGTCCTCGGCCTCGGCTTCACCGCGATGGACTGCTGCCGCTCCGCCATCCGGCTCGGCTCGGAGGATGTCAAGGTGCTCTACCGCCGCACCCCGGCGGAATCGACGGTGGACGAACTCGAACTGCACGAGGCGGAATATGAGGGCATCGAGTTCCAGTGGCTCGTGACCGCCAAGCGCGTCATCGGCGACGAGAACGGCAAGGTGATCGGCCTCGAAGTGACCCGCAGCCAGCTCGGCCCGCTGGACGAGTCCGGTCGCCCGCGCGCCATCCCAATCCCCGGCTCTGAGCAGATCATCCCCTGCGACATGATCATCGCCGCCTACGGCCAGAAGCCGGAGTCCGGCTTCCTCAAGGGCCTGGAGATGAGCAAGGTGGACCGGCGCGGCGTCCCGGTCGTCGATGACCACTACATGACCGAAATTCCCGGCCTCTTCGCCTGCGGCGACTACGTCCTCAACCCGAAGACGTTCATCACCGCCATCGGCGAGGGGCACGCCGCCGTCGATGCGGTCCACGAGTACCTGACGGGCGAGGCGGCAATCGAGCAGCAGATGGAGATTGTCGAACTCGACATCGATAATGTGCGGGCGCGGCGCGGTTTCCTGTCGCAGACTGGTGTCGCCAAGTGGACTGAGGAGGCGATGAGCCGCCGCCTCGTCTGGGGTGACAACTATATCGACGTGGCGCGGCAGGAGATGCCCACCCTGCCGATGGACCTGCGCTACGATCAGGTGGCGGAGGTCGAACTCGGCCTCACGGGGGACGAGGGTTTCGAGGAGGCGAAGCGCTGCTTGCAGTGCCAACTCAACATCTTCATCGACGGCTCGAAGTGCGTCCTCTGCAACGGCTGCGTCGATGTCTGCCCCGAGGAAGTGATCGAGATGGTCTCGCTCGATCGCATCAACGCGATCGATGGGGATATGGACATCGTCCAGTACGCGAAGCAGCAGATGAGTCCCGCCGCCGCCGTCATGATGATGGACGAGGAGCGGTGCATCCGCTGCGGCAACTGCGTCATCTGGTGCCCGACGGACTGCCTGACGATGGGCCACTTCCGCATGACCCCGGACTACAAGATGGACTTTCTCACGGCGGATGCGGCGGGAGACTAAGCGAAGTGCTGAGTGCTGAGTGCTGAGTACTGAGTACTGAGAAGACACGAACGGGGGAGCGGTTTGAAGCCGCTCCTCTCTCTTTGAGGTATGAGAATAGGTGCCATCATGCAATGCGACCACTCAGCACTTCACGTCGTGATCGCCGGTGGCGGATTCGCGGGGGTGCGGCTGGCGCGGCTGCTGGCGCGCGATGGGCCGCGCACGGACGCGAGCGGACGACTGGTGCGCGTCACGCTCATCGACCGGAACGATGCGTTCACGTACACCCCGCTCCTGTATGACGTGGCGGCGGGCAAGGCCGCGCCGGATCATGTGACCACACGGTACCGTGATCTGCTCTGGGATAAGAGCGTCGCGTTCGTCCGCGCCGGAATTACGGATTTCGACCTCGAACGACGCACCGTGCTGACGGATCACGGCACGGTGCCGTACGACCGGCTAGCGCTCACGCTCGGCGCGGCATCCACCTTGCCACGCGGGAGCAATGGGAGCGGCCTTGCCGCCCACGCCCTCCCCTTCATGAATCTACCGGATGCCGAGGCGATCCGCGCACGCATGGTTGCCCGATTCCGCGCGGCGGCGAATGAACGGACACGCGGGGATATGACCTTTGTTATCGCCGGTGGCGGCGCGAAGGGCGTCGAACTCGCCTTCGACCTCGCGGACTTCGCTGAACATCGCCTCGCGCCCGCGTTCGGCATCCCACCGGGAGAAATTCGGATCGTCCTCGTCAATGGCGAGGAGCGGCTGATGGCGGACCTTCCCCCGGCATTCGACGACGCCGCTCGCGCCGCGATGCAGCGGCGTGGCATCCGGCTGCTGCAACCGGCCTTCGTCGGCGGCGCGGACGACACGCACGTCCGGCTCGACAGCGGGCGCACCATCGCCGCTCGCACGCTGATCTGGACGGCGGGCATCACCGCGCACCCGCTCATCCGCGCGCTCGGCGTGCCGCTCACCGATGGCGCGTTGCGGGTAACGGCGAGCCTCCAACTGCCGGGTCATGCCGGGGTGTACGTCGCCGGTGACAGCGTCTGGATGAATGACGGCACGGGGGTGCGTCTCCCCGCCACCGCGAGCCTCGCGCAGCAGCACGGCCGCTTCCTTGCACGCGCCCTCGCGGCGGACCTCGCGGGTACTTTGCTCCCCGAATTCTCCCACACGCCGCGTGGCTCGATCATCAGACTCGGCGACGGCAACGCGATTGCCCAACTGGGCAGCGGGCCGCACAGCCCGCGCTTCAGCGGCCCGGTGGCATTCGCGCTACGCGGCGGGTTCGATCTGCTGGAAGTGCCGGGCGTCGCGCAGAAGCGCGGGACGCTGCGCGACCTGCTCCGCCGAATGGAGCAGGATCGGTTGGCCCGGTAGTGGCGAAGGGATTCATCCGGCCACCACGACTCCGCGCACATGAGCAGGGCGAGGAAAGTCGGCGCGCCACCTGGCTGGAACTCTTCTTCGACCTGCTCTTTGTCGTCGCGGTCGCGCAACTGGCGGAGAAGATCACCCACGGGCTGCGGTGGAGCGCGATGGCGGCGTTCGTCGCGCTCTTCGTGCCGACCTGGTGGTTGTGGATTGGCACGACCTTCTACGCAACCCGCTTCGTCGCCGACGATGACGTGCTCTACCGGTTCTTCACGTTTCTCCAGATGTGCGGCATCGCGGGGCTTGCCGTCACGGTGCGGGACGGCTTCGGCACGGGCGCGAGGGGATTGGCGCTTTCCTACGCCGCCGTCCGCGTCGTCCTGGTGATCGAGTACCTGCGCGCGGGCCGCCACCTCCGCGATGCGCGCCCGGTGACGAGCCGGTACGCTCGTGGCTTCGCGATCGCGGCGGCGATCTGGATCATCTCCGCGTTCGTGCCCGCGCCGACACGTTTCGCGCTGTGGGCGGTTGGTCTCGCGATCGACGTTGGCACGCCGCTCCTCGGTGGGAGGATACACAGCGACATCGCCCCAGATGACTCCCACCTGCCGGAGCGATTCGGCCAGTTCACCCTGATCGTGCTCGGTGAGGGGGTGTTCGCTGTTGTCGTTGGCATCGATCCCGGCCATCTGACGCTCGCGGTCACGACGAGCGCGGTCTGCGCGCTCTGCATCGCGTTCAGCCTCGCCTGGATCTACTTCGAGAGTCTGGACGGCTCCGCGATCCACGCCGCGCGAGCGCAGGGGCACATCATCACCTACCAGGTCTGGCTCTACACGCACTTCCCGCTCGTTGTCGCCCTCACAGGGGCCGGGGTCGGGGTTGAGTATGTCGTCACGAACCCGGCGGGTGCTGTTCTCCCGGACAACGCCCGCTGGCTTATCGGCGGATCGGTCGCGGTCGCGCTGATCGCGACTGGCGTGATCCACTGGACGAGCGCCCCGCCCGAGAACCGGACGCGCGACCACGCGCGGACACGCTTGCGCGTCATCGCGGGCGGGATCATGCTTTTGTTGACCGCCATTGGGAGGGGAACGGCGCCCGTTCTCGTCGTGGGCATCATCGCCACCATCTGCGCCGCGCAGGTCGTGATCGACGTACTTAATGATGGCGAGATTCCTGCTACTACGAATGGCGTAAATAACACACAAGAAGGAGTATGACCAAATGGAAGAGACGCGGCAGTACGACGGCATTGTGATCGGGGCGGGGCAGGCAGGTGGGCCAATCGCGACGACGCTCGCGCGCGCGGGCTGGAAGATGGCGCTCATCGAACGCGAGCACGTCGGCGGTACCTGCGTCAACGAGGGGTGCACCCCGACGAAAACGATGGTCGCGAGCGCCCGTGTCGCCTATCTCGCGCGGCGCGGCGCGGACTATGGCGTCCGGACCGGCCCGATCACGATTGATATGGAGACGGTGCGGCGGCGCAAGCGGGAGATCGTCGAGACTTTCCGCTCCGGCAGCGAGTCGGGCGTCAAGGAGACACCGAACCTCGATTTCCTGAAGGGCGAGGCGCGATTCACCGGCCCGAAGGCGATTTCCGTGCGGTTAGAGGATGGGACGGAGCGGACGCTCACGGCGGACAAAATCTTCATCAACACCGGGGCGCGGCCCACGATCCCTGAGATCGACGGGTTGGACGGCGTCCCGTACCTCACGTCCACCAGCGTGATGGAGTTGGGCGCGGTGCCGGGGCATCTGATCGTACTCGGCGGCGGGTACATTGGCCTCGAATTCGCCCAGATGTTTCGCCGCTTCGGCAGCGCCGTGACGGTCATCCAGCGCGGCAAGCAGCTCGCACCGCGCGAGGACGAAGATATCTCGGAGGAGATCGCGAAGATCTTCGGCGAGGATGGCATCACCGTGCTGCGGGAGACACAGGTGCGGCGAGTTGCGCGGGCAGACAACGGCGACATCAGTGTGACCGTGCAGGGGCCGGACGGAGAGCGCACGCTCTCCGGCTCGCACCTGCTCATCGCGACGGGCCGGACGCCGAACACCGATGCGCTCGACCCCGCCGCCGCCGGTGTCACGATGGGGAAGCACGGCGCCATCCCCGTCGATGAGCGGCTGGAGACGAATGTTCCCGGCATCTACGCGCTCGGTGATGTCAATGGTGGCCCTGCCTTCACGCACATCTCGTACGACGACTTCCGCATCCTCCGCGCCAACCTGCTGGACGGCGGCACGCAAACGACCGCGCATCGCCTCGTCCCCAACACCGTCTTCATCGACCCACAACTCGGCCGCGTCGGCCTAAGCGAGCGCGAGGCGACGGAGCAGGGGAAGAAGTTCCGCGTCGCCAAGATGCCGATGGGCGATGTCGCCCGCGCCCAGGAGACGGATGAGACGCGGGGCTTCATGAAAGCGGTCGTCGATGCAGATTCGGGCCAGATCCTCGGGTGCGCTATCCTCGGCGTGGAGGGCGGCGAGATCATGTCGGTTATCCAAGTGGCGATGATGGGCAGCCTCCCGTACACCGCGCTCAAGGACGGCGTTTTCGCCCACCCGACGATCGCGGAATCGCTCAATAACCTCTTCACAACGCTCGAAGAATAATGCCGCGCTGTACCGAGTCCCTGCCGGGAATATCGCCCATCGCCGACCGTTTTGACTGAATAGTGCCGCGTCGTGTGGCGCATAGCGACGAAGCAATACAGAAGGGGCAGACATGAAGGCAATCTGGAACGGCGTGACGCTGGCGGAGAGCGACGACTGTGTCGTCGTTGAAGGCAACCAGTACTTCCCCGCCGACGCAATCAACCGGCAGTACTTTCAGGAGAGCACGACGCACACGACGTGCCCGTGGAAGGGTCTCGCCAGCTACTACTCCATCGAAGTGGACGGGCAGACGAACGCGGACGCCGCGTGGTACTACCCCGCGCCGAAAGATGCCGCGAAGGAGATTCAGGATCGCGTCGCCTTCTGGCGCGGTGTCACCGTCAGCCCGTAGCCGCGCTTGACGCTGGCGGCGGCCTCCCGCACAATGCCGCCGCCACTACTCCGGTATTTACTGACTGCTGACTACCGGCTACTGGCTACTTCCCTTGGGGGTGGGTGGGCGCCGGTGCGTCCCGCGGGCTTCAACCCCGTTGTGCGGTGCCGAGAGGCGACGCAGGTCGGTTCGACTCCGATGCACCCTCGCCT
>JBBSII010000008.1:0-19468 GCA_038232175.1 Thermomicrobiales bacterium | reverse complement strand
CGACAACTTTCGACGCGGCGGCGGGCGATGCCTTCGTGACCCTGCCCCTGCAAACGCTCTCCTTCACCAACACGGGGCTTGAGACGGCGCGCGTGCTCTTCGTCTGCGCGCCCGCCTACCCGCCCGACGACGGCGACACCCGCCTCGTCGAAAATCACCACGCGCCGACGGACGATGAGCGCGCATGGTCGCGGGAGCGGCATCGGGCGGCAATCGCCGCCTTCGGCGCTACCGCCACGGCGCGAAGTCAATAAGGCGCAGTTAGGGGCGCTTTTCCCGGTGGCGTAGGCCTCAGCCTGCGTCCCCAATTTGTCGAGGGACGCAGGCTGAAAGCCTACGCTACCGAAGCCATGGGCTTGTGGCATCACCGGATTGCTCACGTCGGCAGACCGGCACGCTGGAAATCGAAGGGTTGTTGCGGGACGGCGGGATTGCCGTACTCGACGGTGATGAGCGTGTGCGACTTCAGGGGGATCGCGCGCAGGTCGCCGGTGTATTCCGTGCCGTCGAGGATGATCCGGTCCGGCCGGTTCGCCGTGATCCGGTCCAGCAGCGTGCGATCGACCGGGGAGACCGACCAGATATCGAGGAACGCGCCGAGGGTGAGCTGATCCTTCACCGGCGCTTCCACATGAATGACGCCGTCCGGCGAATGGGTGTAGAGCCAGTAGAGGCAGGGCGCGTTCGGCGTTTTACCCGAATCGGAGAAGATGCCGATCAGCGCCGGGAGCGCGGTCTCCTGGCCATTGACGATCACATTGAAGTGCTGATGGATATGCTGCGTCTGCCCCTCCGTCGCCCCGCACTGGACGCCATCAATTGGCTTCCCCGCGACAAACCCGCCCGCATCCGTCGTGCCGCCCCGACGTGACACACTGACCGCGATGATGGCGATGAGCGCGACGAGGATCACCGCAGCGGCTGCGCCCCGGAGCCACCCTTGTCGTTGCCGCCGCACGTCGTTGCGCGATCCCCTCCTCACCGACTGATTGAGCGGCTTTCGCGGACGTTGCGCACGCGAATCGGGGGTATGGGACGTGGGCATGAGGCACCTCGGTGATCAGCGGTGGGCCTGTGGCGTTCGCTCCGTGCAATCGCCGCTGCCATCATAGCCGATCATACGCCGGGGAAGTAGACAGTAGACAGTAGTCAGTAGTCGGTAGATAGGGACCGGGGTAATGGCCTTGGCATCCTTTCCCTACTAACTACTGTCTACTGTCTAGTATCTACTTTTTCTTGGCAGGCGGGTTCTTGGCGAGGGCGAGGACGCGGTCATACTCCGCCTTGAACGCCTTCGCGATGTCGGGGTTATCGACGATGAGCAGGTTCTCGTCATTGCTTTTGGCCGCGTTGTCGGAGAAGTTGAACGAGCCGAAGACCGTGAGGTGATCGTCGATAATGATGACCTTGTGGTGCATCACCCAGGGGTTCCCGTCCGTGTAGACATCCAGCCCCGCCGCCTTCATCTTGCCGTATTCGCTCGTCGGCACCTGCGAGCCAGTCGTCTCGAAGACGCCGCCGACGGTCAGCCCCGCCTTCTGCTTGTCGATCATCGCCCTGCCGATATCGTCCTGCGTGAAGGAGAAGGCGAGGAAGTAGACGCTCCGCTGCGCGTTGTTCACCGTGCGCACGATGTTGCCGATCGTGTCGTCCTCGGAGGCGAAGTAGTTCTCGATGCGCGTACCGTCGATGTTCACCACCGGGTTCGGCACGCCCTTCGCCTTGTTCGGGCCGAAGGTCCTCTTCTCGAACATCTTCACAAACTCGGCGGTGTAGTTCTGCGCCAACTGCGAGTTGTGGATGATGATCTGGTTGTTGTTCAGGTGGTAGGTGTCCCCGTCGGTATAGTTCCACGAGCCGGTCTCGATCCATTCATTGTCCACGACGGTGAACTTGTTGTGCATGATCGGGCTGCGCTTATCATCAACAATCGGGATGCCGACGACCTTCAGTTTGTCGAACGCGGACTGAATCTCCTTGTTCTTCGTGTCCGTCAGCGTGTCCGTGTCCGTCACCATGCGGACGACGACGCCGCGCTTCTTCGCCCGTGCCATCGCGTCCGCAACATTGGCGAGGTCGAAGTCGTAATCCGCGACATCAAGTGTCTTCGTCGCCTTGTCCATCAGCGTAACGAGGTGCGTATCGAGGCCGTCCTTGTGATTTGCGAGGTTGTCGGGGTACATCGGCGCGGTGAAGCGGAGTTCGTACCACGGGCCGCTCGTCGTGCCGCCGCTGCCGATGTTCGTCACCGTCCCAGACGGCAGCGCGACGGGTGTTACCCGCGAAACGCCCGACTCGCGCTCGTTTGTCGTCGTCTCGCCCTTGCCCCGCCGCGTGAGCGCGAAGACCCCGATGCCGAGCACCAGCACAACGACGAGCGCGATACTGATGATCGCGATGGTGCGACGACTCACGGGGCGCTCCCTTCGGTCGCGAGGACTGAGGACTGAGGACTGAGGACTGAGGAAACTTGGGACCTTGCCATATGCTTGCCCATCACACTTCTCCATTCCCACACATCAATTCCCACTTCGTCCTCAGTCCTCAGTCCTTCCCCGTGAGGGCGGCGGCGATGGCTTGGGCATTCGCGTCCGCGTCTTTGGTCAGGGTCAGGTGATGCAGCGCATCGACGATGGCGGGGGCATCCTTTTTGAGGACGACGTGCGGCTTCACCTGATCGGGGAGGTCGCCCAGGTCGCCATTCTCCGCCGCCTGCACGGCATCCTTGACGAAGGCGCGAACCTGGCCGGTGTAGCCATCCATCGCGGCCTGTGGGTCCGGGTGATGCGCCGCCTCGTGCGCGATGCGCTGGAGGCGGGCGAAGGCCCACGACTGGAGCGGCAGGTAACCGTCGTCCGTCAGGTCGCCGCGCAGCGCCTCATCCTCCGCTAACCGCTCAATTGCCGCATTCGCGAGGTCGTCCGGCGGCATCGTAGTGGCAGGCTGGGGGCCGGGCGCAGAAGCAGGTGGCGTTGCGGGCGACGGTGCTTGCGCGACAGCAGGCGCAGGTTCCGGTGCGGGCGGTGGAGTTTGCTGCGTTGTCGGAAGGGCCGCCTTCCTGCCGCGCCAACGCTTGAAGAATCGTCGGACCATTCATGCCTCTTTTCCGCACTTCACGTCGGGCGCAGTTGCATCATTGTACCGTGCGCGGCGCAGACCGTCATGGCGTCGCGCTCTCTGCGTGCTGCGAGAGCCGGATCACCGTGAGCAAAACGCGTGCCGGGGACTTGATAATTATCAAGTCCCCGGCACGCTCAATGCTCTCGCAGATTGTGTGCGGTCGTTACGGCGTGACCGTCTCGACGGCACGGGCAATCGGTCGCGGTCCCGTGGTAGTCGGGTCCGGCGTGAAGCGAACCGACTGCGCGATCTGGAGTGCGTCGAACGAGCCGTCGCTCACGTCATTGCGGTGGAAGAAGCGCTCGATACCCGCACCGTCGCGCAGGAAGCCGAAGCCGCGCTCCTTGACAATCTTCGTGATCACGCCGGTGTCCGCATCCTCCGCGCCTGTGGCATCGGAGGGCGGTGCGCCCGCGCCCCGGCCAAAGGTGCGCCCCCGCTCGCTCCGACTTTCCGGGCGGGTCGATGCGGTCGATTCCTCCGCCGCGCCGTGCTCCTCACGGCGCGCGCGCTGCGGGGCGCGGCGGGTGAGGGGGACATCGACCGGGGTGGCGACGGTGCCCGTCTGCTGGTAGCGCGACAGGAGCGCCTCCACCTGCGTGCTGAGCGCTGGGGGCAGGAGGCCGGGTTCGGTCATCATCGCCGATTCCTGCGTCATCAGTCTTTCCTGCTCGCGCTCCTGCGAGCGGTTCGCGCGCTCATCCTGATCGGCGGAGGCGACAAACCGGAAGCGATCCGGGCTGATGGGCGCGTCGCGGCGTGCGGTGATGCGCTCCGGCTGCAACCGTGGGCGATCCATCGTCGCGGCAGCCGGGCGATCCCGGCGATCCGACCGCTCCGGTCGCTCCGAGCGTCCGGGCCGTTCCGACCGCTCTCGGCGTTCCGGCGCCCCTGCGGAGAGCGGCGCGCGCTGACGCGACGCGGGCGCCGCCATCGGGGCGGGCCGCTCGACGCGCGTCCGCCGTTCCTCGCGCTTGGGATAGAGCGGGAAGGCGTCAATTGAGGCGGGAACTGCGGGCAGGTCGCCCGTCCACTGCTTGCGTGGGATGCGAACCCGCAGGCTGCGGGAGAGTTGCCGCCACTTTGGCTCGTCGCTCGGCACGAGCAGCGTCACAGCGTCACCCTCGCGCCCCATCCGCCCGGTGCGCCCGACGCGGTGGGTGAGCAGTTCGGTCGTCTCCGGCAACTCGTAGTTAATCACCATGCCGATATTCTCGACATCGAGGCCACGCGCGGCGACATTCGTCGCGAGCAAAATCGGCACGCTGCCGTTGCGGAAGTCGGCCATCACCTTGTCGCGGGCATTCTGCGACAGGTTGCCCTGCAACGCCGCCGCCGGGTACCCGAGCGCGACGAGTTGCCGCGCCAACTTCTTGACGCCATGCTTCGTGCGCCCGAAGACGAGGACGCTCTCGTCGCCCCGCCCGTCGAGAAGCACGCGCAGCACGGACAATTTCTGATTCTCCGGCACATCGTAGATGATGTGGTCGATCTTCGGCACATCCTCCGGGCGGGTGTCGATCTGCACCATCGCCGGGTCGCGCAGGTACTTCGCCGCCGTCCCCTGCACCCACTCGGGCACGGTCGCGGAGAAGAGCGCGGTCTGCCGGTCGCGCGGGGCGAAACTGAGGATGCGCTCGACATCGGGCGCGAAGCCGCGGTCCAGCATCTCGTCCGCCTCATCGAGAACGACGTAGTTGACGCGGTCGAGCTTCAGCACGCCCTGCTTGAGCAGATCGAGCACGCGGCCCGGCGTGCCGATGATGACCTGCGGCCCGGCGTTGATCGCGCTGATCTGCGGCCCCATTGCCCGCCCGCCGAAGATGCAGATCGAGCGGACGCGGTTCGCGCGCCCGAGCTTCTCGACGACCTCGCCAACCTGCTGCGCGAGTTCGCGCGTCGGCACGAGGACGATTGCCTGCACGGCGCGGATCGCGGCATCAACCTTTTCGATCATCGGGATCGCGAATGCGAGGGTCTTACCGGAGCCGGTGCGGGCCTGACCAACGAGGTCGCGCCCGGCGAGGAGGTAGGGGAGGGACTGTGTCTGAATCGGGGTGGGATCGGTGATCCCCATCGTTTGGAGCGCCGCGCGCGTCTCGGATGCGAGCGGCATGGTGGAAAAAGACAACAAACATTCCTTTCGCGGCCCCGTCTGCGCATTCACGCCCCGTGCCGCATCGTGCACCGCGAAAAAGCGCGGACGAAGCGAAGCCTCGCCGCAAAAGCAGTGCAAGCAATTGATCGAACCCGCAACCCCGCGGGTTCCCATACTGTGAGGGGAGCGTGCTGCGGCGAGACCGCGCAGTCTATCCCCGCGCGACCAATGAAAGGATACCACACGCTATCGTTTTGCGCAACCGGGTGAATGGGTTCGGCAGGGCTTGTTCAAAGTCGAGGGAGAGACCGATGGCGGCAAGGGCGAGCGCGGGTTGGGCGGCGTAGCGACTGCTCGCGCCACAGCATCAGCAGCTGCGCGGGCGTGGCGACCGCAGGGGCGAGCGATGTGACGGCATACGCCACTTCGCTGTGCGTCTCGCCGGTCGCCTTGTGCGTGACCCGTCGTTCCATGTACAACGCCTGCGCCAACCCCGGCCAGTCGGTATAGCCCGTCAACTCGATCGACGCCCGCAGCACGCGCCGCTCAATCCGCCCGCCATGCATCCGCGCCCTTGAACAGGCGTTGGACGGTGGACTGGCTGGGACCGTCCGGGCGGGTGAAGCCGAGGGGCGCACGCCACGTCCCGCCGTCGTTCTCGGCCCACTCCGCGATGGCCGATTCGCCGCGCGCCCCACAGAGCATCGCCACGCACGAGAGCAGGAGCACCGCGCTCAGGGGATGACGCACGCCGCGCGGATCACGGAAATCGGGGAAGTCTACCAGCACAGCGGCGAGCGGTGGTACGATCTGGGGCATGGATTCCTCCTTCGGGTAGTGGGTCAGACAACCCTATCCTACCGGAGGAATCCTCCCTTCTTCGACTTTGAATAAGCCCTGTAGTAGCATGCCAGCCATCGTGTGGCCAACAATACTGTGAGACGATCACAATCGTTTTCGATATGACCGAGTTGGGTCGCGTCATCCCTTACCGATAGACATCGCGGCGGTGACCAACGCGGACGACGAGAACGAGGAGGATGTCGTCTTCGATGTCGTAGACAATGCGGTAATCGCCCTCACGGACGCGATACGTCCCTTGCTCTGCATTCATCAGCATTTTGACGCCGGGCGGACGTGGGTTATCCGCCAAAGATTCGGCACGCGCGATGATCTTCGGTCGAATTGCCTGCGGAAGTTTGTTGACCTGTCGGTCAGCGGGAGGGGTGAACCGTACTTCGTACGACACTTACAGACCGTACTTCGCCTTCATCTCCGCTAAAGAGATGGTGCCCTTCTCTTTCGCTTCGGCGCGCGCTTTGGCTGCTTCTTCGAGGTCTATCCGATCCTCGATCGCTTCGATCGCCTCAACGTCTTCGATGGGGACGATCGCGACGCGCTTGCCTTGGTGCGTGACGACAATGCGCTCCTTGTCATCCGCAGCGCGGTCAAACACCTTGGAGAACTGCTCGCGTGCTTCCGCGAAAGAGATTTCTCCCATCGTCACGCTCCTTACGACACTTACCGATAGACCTCGCGGCGGTGGCCGACGCGGACGACGATCACGATCAAGACGGCGTCGTGAATCTCGTAGATGATGCGATAGTCGCCAATGCGCACGCGATAGGCGTTTTCCTCGCCGCTCATCTTCTCGACGCCGTGCGGGCGCGGATCGCCCGCTAACGCTTCGGCCCGCGCGACGACGAGCGGGCGAATCACTCGGGGAAGTTTGCTGATATGCCGCTCCGCAGCGGACGAAAACCGTACCTCGTACGGCATCTATAGTTCCAACTTCGCCTTCAATTCCGCGAGAGAGATTGTCCCCTTGACCGCCATTTCCGTGCGAGCCTTCCGCAATTCTCTGCGGTCAATGCGATCTTCGATTCTTTCGATCGCCTCAACATCTTCGATGGGTACGATCGCAACGATGCGCTTGCCATCGCGCGTGACGACGATGCGCTCCTTGTCATCCGTAGCGCGGTCAACCATCTCGGAGAATTGCTTCTGGGCTTCTGCGAAAGAGATTTCTACCATTGTCATGCTCCTTAACACATCCGACACCTGATAATACAATCGTACTACCCGGCGTCAACAGTGATTGTTCGTGCTGAGAGGCCCGTTTACCGCCCCACCGTTTCCAAATCGCGATCCAGCGAGAGGACGGCCATGAAGGCCTCCTGGGGGATCTCGACGCTGCCGACCATCTTCATACGCGCCTTGCCCTCCTTCTGTTTTTCGAGCAGTTTGCGCTTGCGCGTGATGTCGCCGCCGTAGCACTTTGCCGTCACGTTCTTACGCAGCGCCTTGATTGTCTCGCGCGCGACGATGCGGGTGCCGATGCTCGCTTGGATCGGCACGTCGAACATCTGGCGGGGGATCAGTTTCCGCAGCGTCTCCACGAGGGCGCGGCCCTTCGTGTGGGCGAACGCGCGGTGCGTGATCATCGAGAGGGCGTCCACGGACTGTGCGTTCACCAGCACATCGAGTTTCACGAGGTCGGCGGGGGCGTACTCCGCGAACTGGTAGTCGAGCGAGGCGTACCCCTGCGTGCGCGACTTCAACTGGTCGTAGAAGTCGACGATCAACTCGCCGAGCGGCATCTGGTACGTCAGCAGGACGCGCTGCTCATCGAGGTACTCCATCTTGCCGAAGGTACCGCGCCGCGTCGTCACGAGGTCCATGATCGCGCCGATGAAGCGGGAGGGGACGATGACCGTGATGTTCATCAACGGCTCGCGGATCTGCGCGACCTTGTCCACGGACGGCAGTTCGGAGGGGTTGTCGATCAGCAGCATCGTGCCGTTCGTCAACTCTACCTGATACTCGACGCTCGGCGCGGTGGCGAGCAGGTCGATGTCGTATTCCCGCTCCAGCCGCTCCTGTATGATCTCCATGTGCAGGAGGCCCAGAAACCCACAGCGAAAGCCGAAGCCGAGCGCGGCGGACGACTCCGGCTCGTAAACGAGCGACGAATCGTTCAGTTTCAGCCGTTCGAGCGCGTCTCGCAGCAGCGGGTAGTCGTCGGAATCAACGGGATAGAAGCCCGCGAAGACCATCGGCTTGGCGGGTCGGTAGCCGGGGAGCGGGTCGTGCGACGGGTTCGCGGCGGCGGTGATCGTGTCGCCCACCGGGCAATCGCGCACGATCTTCAGGCCGGTCGCGATGTACCCGACCTCGCCCGCCGCCAGCTGGGAGACGGGCGACATCATGGGCCGGAAGACGCCGATCTCGATCATCTCGCTCTCGACGCCGTTGGACATCACGCGAATGCGGTCGCCATTCTTCAGCGTGCCGTCGATGATCTTCACATACGCGATCACGCCTTTGTAGGCGTCGTAGTGCGAGTCGAAAATGAGGGCGCGGACGGGTTGGGCGCGGTCGCCACCGGGCGGCGGGATGAAGCGGACGATCGCTTCGAGGATTGCCGGGACGCCCGTGCCCGCCTTCGCGGAGGCGAGGACGATCTCATCGTCCACGAGGCCGATGAAGTCCTGCACCTCCTTCGCGACCTTCTCCGGCTGCGCGGCGGGGAGGTCGATCTTGTTGATGACGCCGACGATGGCGAGGTCGTGTTCGAGGGCGAGGTAGACATTCGCCATCGTCTGCGCCTCGATCCCCTGCGCGGCATCCACGACGAGGAGCGCGCCCTCGCACGCGGCGAGCGAGCGGCTGACCTCGTACGCGAAGTCCACATGGCCGGGGGTGTCGATCAGATTCAATTCGTATTCGTCGCCGTCGTTGGCGATGTATTGCATCCGCACGGCGCGGGCCTTGATCGTGATGCCCTTCTCGCGCTCGAGGTCCATCGAGTCGAGCACCTGCGCCATCATCTCGCGCTTCTCGATAGTGTGCGTCACCTCAAGCAGGCGATCCGCGAGCGTGGACTTGCCGTGGTCGATGTGCGCGATGATGCTGAAGTTGCGGATGTGCCGCTGGTCTGTCATGGAACTCCGTTTGTCTAAGGACTGAGCACTGAAACCCGTTCGCACTCTTCACCGGTCGTCTGGCAATCCAGACGCCGGAAGTATATCAGAAGAACCCTCATCCCCGCCTTGCCCGTGCAGCGAAATTCCCCTACACTGACGGGGAAAATGGGAATGTGAACAGCGGCCATGAATGGGAGCGGAAACAACCATGAGTTTTGCGGGCGGAAGTCACAAGCCATCGCATCACATCGAGCGGCGGTTCTTTCGGGGTGAGGGGGCGCGCGTTCGGGCGCTCGAACCGGGGCAGCGCGTCATCGTGCGGTCGGAGCCGGGCGTGCCGAACCCGTACGACGGTCGGATGGGCGCGGTCGTCGGCGTCGAGGGGCCGGAGGGCTCGGGCGGCGGCGAGGCGGTCTATTCCGTGCTGCTCGACTTCGCCCTCCCCGGAGAGGAGCCGGGCGTGCCCGTGCCCGTCTTCGCCGGGGAAGTCGTGCCGACGAACGTCCCGAAGGATGAGAACCTCTCCGTTTCGTCGGCGGAACGCCCGAACCGACGGCTGGCGTTCTGAGATTCCCTACCTCACCTTCGGGAGCACTTCCTCCGCGATGCGATGCAGGCCGCTGAGGTCGTCCGTCGGGAACCACTGGACCATCACCTCGTCGATGCCGACCGCTTCGTACTCCCGGATGCGCGCCGCGATCTGATCGGGCGTTCCCATGATCGCGCTCTTCGCCCGCAGCGCATCGAGCAGCGCGTCTTCCGACATCCCGGCGAAGGCGGGCGTCGCGTGGCGGCCCGCCGCCCGGTGCGCCAGTTCGGCGGGGGTGTCGCCGCAGAAGACGGGCGTCATCAGCGTGCGGCGCACCGCGCTCGTCGGGCGACCGCGCTCGACGAGCAGGACATCGAGGATCGCGCAGCGTTCCCGCACCACATCGGGCGCGACCATCACGGCGTTCCAGATGTCGGCGTATTGGGCGACGAGCGGCATGGTGCGCTTCGGCCCGCTGCCTCCAATAAGGATCGGCGGGCCACCCGCACGCCCCGGTCGCGGCAGGAGGGTCGCCCCGTCCAGCGTGTAGAACCGGCCCGTGAATCTGACCGGCGCGTCGCCGTGGAGCAGGAGCGAGACGACCGCCATCGCCTCCGTGAACCGGTCCATCCGCGTACGGACATCGCCGAGGTCGTAGCCGAAGAGGGCGTGCTCGCGCACATTCCAGCCCGCGCCGAGGCCGTAGACCATCCGCCCCTCGCTGAGATCGTCCAGCGTGAGCATCTGCCGCGTGAGCATGATCGGATCGCGGAAGGAGACCGGGCTGACGAGCTGGCCGATCTCGACGCGCGCGGTGTGGGCGGCGGCGTACGTCAGCGCGACGATCAGTTCCAATGAGTCTCGGTCGGGCGGCGCGGGCGCGAGCGTGAAGTGGTCGGAGCCGTACAGTCCGGTGTAGCCGAGTCGCTCGGTCGTCTCGACGATTGCCTTCCACCGGGGCCACGCCAGGCCGTGCGCCCCTTCAACCAGTACGGAGAGTTTCACGAGTGTTCCTCCTACAATAATTGATTGCTACACCCTCGGCGCGCGTCCGAGGCGGCGCAGCGCCATGGAGCGGGCGCGCCCGACTTCCTCCATGCCGAAGCGGGCGCAGACGCCGATGTAGACCGCGCCGCCGATGCCGAGTGTGACCACGAAAAACGCGAGTTGCGCGATGCTCTTCCCCTCCGCGTGATGCAGCCGGTGGAGGAGCCACGCGCACGGGATGAGGGCGGCGGTCATCGCGGCGGTCGCCCAGAGGATGTTCACGAGCGTCCCCGCCATGCCAGGCGCGACGACGCCCATCCGTCGTCGCAGGACAAAGAGGAGAATGGTCATCTCCAGCCATGTCGTCAGCGCGAGGCCGAGGCCGAGACCGCCGAGGCCGAACGCCCGGCTCAATGTCCAACTGAGGGGCAGGTTGAGCGCGATCGTGACGACGCCCGCGATCACCGGCGTGCGCGTATCGTGCAGCGCGTAGAAGGCGCGCGTCACGATCTCCACGACCGCGTAGGCGACAAGCCCCGTCGCCAGCGTGCCGAGGGCGGTCGCGGTCAGGGCGGTGGACTTGCTGTTGAATGCGCCGAGTTGATAGATCGCCTCGGGGATCGCCGTGCGCAGGACGATCAGGGCGGCGGTGGCGGGGACGATGAAGAAGAGCACGGTGCGCAGTGTGGCGGCGTACTGCGCGCGAAACCCCTCCCAGTTGCCCGCACCGGCGAGGCGCGAGAGGGTCGGGAAGAGCACGGTCGCGGCGGAGAGGGCGAAGACGCCGTGTGGCAGGAGGAAGAGGGTGTACCCGTAATTGAAGCCGGAGACGCGCCCCTCGCCGAGCCGGGAGGCGAAGTTCGTCACGATGAAGAAGTTGAGCGCGAAGACCGCCTGGCCGAACATCCGGGGGATCAGAAGCGCGCCGACCTGCCGCATCCCCGGCACATGGAGCGACACGACCGGGTAGTAGCGCATCACGCGCGCGAGGGCGGGAAGTTGCGTCAGGAAGTGCCCCACCGCGCCGAGCACCACCCCGTACGCCAACCCCTTGACGCCGAAACGCGGCGAGAGGACGACCGCGCCGAAGACGATGCCGAGGTTGTACGTCACAGGCGCGAGCGCGGGCCAGAGGAATTTGTGCTGCGCGTTCAGGATGCCCATCGCCGCCCCGCCGAGGCCGAGAAAGAGCGGTTGCAGCAGCAGAATCCGGGTCAGCGTCGTCGCGAGGTCCTGCTGCGCACCCGTCATGCCCGGTGCGACGATGGTCCGCACGATCGGCCCGGCAAAGAGGAAGCCGAGCGCGGAAAGGGCGGTGAGGGCGTAGAAGGCGGTGTTGAGGACGCTGCTCGCCAGCACCCACGCGGCGGTCTCCTCGTCGCGTTCGAGGAAGCCGGAGAAGACGGGGATGAACGCCGCGCCGAACGCGCCGGAGGCGATGACGAGAAAGAGAAAGTCCGGGACGCGGAAGGCGGCGATGTAGGCGTCGAGTTCTGCGCCGGTGCCGAACTTCCCCGCGATGATGATGTCCCGCACGAGGCCGAGCACGCGGTTCGCGACGAACGCCAGCCCGACGACCGCCACTGCCCGGCCCACCACGGCGCTGCCCGCGTGCGCTCCCGGCCGTGGCGCTTCCTCCATCGGCTGCATCTGCGGCGTCTCCGAGGTCACGCCAATCGGGGGCAAGGGGGCATCGTCCAGTATCGGGACACCGGGCGGCACGGCGGTATCTGGCGGTGGAGCATATGCATCGGGTGCGTACGTGGGCGGCGCATCTTCGGGTGCGACTTTGCGCACCGTTGCGGCGGGGGTATCCATTTCTTTCAGGCGCGCCTTCGCCTTCGAGGCGCGCGGCACCCATTTGATGCGCCGGGTCGTCTCAATCTGATCCTCGCGCGCGGATGCGGGCGGTGACGCGGCGTGATCGGTGGACATGACGCGGGCACTCTCCTCATCGTCATCGAGACACAACCCCGCTTCCGTTTGCGGGATGGCGGCTTGCACCGCGTCGGCAACCGTGGTAGTCTACCAGACGCGCCCTGACGCGGGGCGGCGTGCAGGACACTACACGACCGAAAACGATTACCGAACAGGGGAGAACGCGCGTGCCGAATCTCAAGTCATCGATGAAGGACATGCGGGTCAGCGAGCGCCGCCGCCAGCGCAACCGCCCGATTATCTCCGCAACGCGGACGTATGTGCGCCGCGCCAATACCGCTATCACCGCAGGCGATACGACGACCGCCGCGAGCGCCGTCGGTGACGCGATCAGCGCACTCGACCGCGCCGCGTCGAAGGGCGTCATCCACCGCAACAACGCTGCCCGCCGTAAGAGCCGCCTGATGTCCAAGTACAACGCCCTCGGCAAGTAGGGAGCGCTGTAGCCATAGAGGCACAGAGGACACAGAGAAGAAAGAAGAGACCGAGAAAAGAAGAACCGGGACCATTCAATTTGGCCCGGTTCTTCTTTTCCTCTCTTTACTTTTTTCTCTGTGCCTCTGTGGTTCAATCCCCGTGTCCCGCGTTACGGGAGATCGTCGCGCTGCTCCCACGCGGGGCCGGGGGGGCCAACGCGCGCAACCTGGAGAACGGCCCAGAGTAGGGCTTCCGCGTCCGTGACGGCGACGCCCATCTTGACCGCCTCATCCGCCGCGACGAGATCGTGCACCGCCGCCGCCATCTGCGCGCCATCGACGCCGCGCGCCGCCCGCAGGAGATGGTACGCGCGGTTCGGTGCGACGCCGAGCATCGCCGCCGCATCATTCTGCGGGACGTTGCCGAGCCGCTTCGCCCGCGTGAGATAGCCGGCCTGGCTGCCGAGGAGCGCGAGCAGGCGCATCGGCTCCTCCCCGGCGGCGAGGAGCGATTCGGTGCGCGTCACGGCCTCCCGCGCGTTGCCACCGATCACCGCATCCAGCCACGCGAATGTTTGCTCGTCGGCGGCGTCCGCGACGAGCAGCCGGACATGCGCGGCGGTGATCGTGCCGCCATCGTCCCGCGCGTACGCGGCGATCTTCGCCACCTCGCTTTCGAGCCGGAGCGCGCCCGTTGGCCCCGTCGCCGCGCTGCCGAGGGCATTGAGGAGCGCCTCGGCGGCGGGCCGCTCGATCTTGATATCCTCCGCGACGGCGCGGTCCCGGATCCACCGAAGCCAGGCGTCGCGCTCGGTCGCGGCGGGGAGGGTGGCGGTGTGCACCGTCCCGGCCAGCAGTGCCTCCCGCACCGCCGTCGGCAGCGCCGCGAGGTTCAGCGTGCTGGAGTCCCAGAAGACGAGGGTGGTTGTCGGTGGCATGTGGGGAAGGAAACGGGCGAGCGGCAGGAGCGCGTCGAAATCCGCCGCCTTGCGCCGCCCGCGCTGCCCTTCCGCCGGTTGCAGATACCGACCGAGCAGCCCGCGCACGCGGACGAACCGCCCGCCGCCGAAGAAGGGCAGCGCGTCGCACGCGGTGATTACGTCGCCGACGGTCGCGCGTTCGCCATCGAGGAGAGTGACATTTAAGCCGCTGGGATCGCCCGCCACATGGGCCGCCTGCAACCGCGACACGATCTCCCGCGCCGCCTTCGCGTCATCGCCATGCACCAGATGGAGTGACGAGTGACGAGTACTGAGTACTGAGTTTTCCGTCATGTTTCTCTTCCTCAGTACTCAGTACTCAGTACTCGTCACTCAGTACTTCGGGGAGTTGGCCCCGCTCTGCCGTGTGTCTCGAAATGCTCTGAACCTGCCGTGGCAGGTGGGCGCCCCGCCACCAAGAATGGTAACGCCGGTTACTCACCGGCGGCCTCGCTCCTGATGGGTTATGGCTCCCGCTCATTGAAGTATTGGCTCAATGGCATAATAGAGACATCACGCACAGCGCAGGGTCAATTGTGCCCGAATTCTACACCGAGATCACGCTGGGTGCAAACCCGCCACATTGCCTCATCCAGGGCTTATGCGTTCTCGTCATGCCGGGGATTTCCTATCCCTCCACCGTCCAGAGGTCACCCGCCTTCCCTCCGAGGGAAGGGGCCGGAGATGGTCTGTGACGCCGTTGAATCTCAGCATTCGTGCACGCAGAGAGGGAGACGATTTCAGCCCGCCAACAATTCCCCGTCCGACGCGACGGCGGCGAGGTAGCGACCGGGCAGCGCGTGGCCGAGCACACCGGCAAGATAGCGGGACGCCGCCGTGACCTTCGCGAGATCGACGCCCGTGTCGATGCCGAGGCCGTGGAGCATGTACAGGAGGTCCTCCGTCGCGAGGTTGCCGGACGCGCCGGGTGCGTACGGGCAGCCGCCCAACCCGCCCGCCGCGCTGTCGAAGCAGATCACGCCCGCCTCCAGGCCCGCGTAGGCGTTCGCCAGCGCGGTGCCGCGCGTGTCGTGCAGGTGGAGGGCGAGGGTGTCGAGCGGGGCAACGGTTTTGAGAAGCTCGATCATCCCGGTGATCTGATTCGGGGTCGCCACGCCGATGGTGTCGCCAATGGAAACCTCCGCGACGCCGAGTGCGAGGAGCCGCCGCGTCACATCAACGACCTTCTCCGGCGGGACATGCCCCTCGTACGGGCAGCCGAATGCGGTGGAGACGTAGCCGCGCACCGTCAGCCCAGCGGGTTGTGCCCGCTCGATCACGGCGGTGAAGGCGGTGAGCGACTCGTCGATCGTCATGTTGATGTTGCGCCGCGTGAACGTCTCCGACGCGGCGGTGAAGAGGGCGATCTCGGTCACACCCGCCGCGAGGGCGCGTTCGAGGCCGCGCACATTCGGCACGAGCACGGGGTAGCGCGTACCCGGTCGCTTCGTGATGGCGGGATAGACCGTGTCGGCGTCCGCGAGCGCGGGGATCGCCTTCGGGCTGACAAACGAGGTTGTCTCGATGATGGTCAGTCCCGCTGCGGAGAGCAGGTCGATGAAGCGCACCTTCGCCTCGGTCGGCACGAAGACCGGTTCATTCTGCAACCCGTCGCGCGGGCCAACTTCGACGATGCGGACAAACATACCTCACCCCCCGGCCCCCTCTCCATCGCCATGAAATTGGGGCGCAAGATAGGCCCGTGCGGCGATGGAGAGGGGGAGCATTGCATTCAGATGTACGGGCCACGGCTCATCGCGCCGAATGCCAGAGTGACGGCGACAGTAGCGAGAATGCTCACGATGAAGCCTTTGAGCGTGAGTGTGTGGCGCGCAAGGGCATAGCCAACGGCGACGATAACAAAGACCGTCACCGGCACAATGAACGGCGGGATGCGACGGTTACGCATCGCCCGCCTCTGCTTCCAATACCACCAGCACCGCCCCCCCCGCGACGCGGTCGCCCTGCGCGGCATGAACCTGCCGGACAACGGCGGGGCCGGGGGCGGCGATGGTGTGCTCCATCTTCATCGCTTCCAGCACGACGAGCGGTTGGCGCGCGCTCACCCGATCTCCCGGCTGGACAAGCACGCGCGTGACGATGCCGCTGAGGGGCGCTTTGAGCGCCGCCGCGCCGTCGATGGGGACGGATGCCCCGCCCGCGAGCTGCTCCGGGCTGGGCAGCGCGACGCGCCGGATCGGGTACGCAGCGTCGCGCCACGCGACGGTGAAGGCGTCGTCGGTGTCGTCGCCGAGCGTGAACGAGAGGACGGATGCGCCGTGCCGGACGAGGAGGCGCGCGGGCGAGAGGCGTTCAAAGATGACAAGGGAAGTGTTCTCAGGAAGGGCAACGCGCCAGCCGTCGCCAGTTATGTCGCGTTCGGCGTGGAGGGTGACGCGCGCGCCGTTGCATTCATACACGCCGTGCATCTGCGCGCCGCCGAAGCGGAGAGGGCCGACGGTTTGCCACGGGCTGATGGGGACGGAGTGCGGCAGGGTGTGGCGTGTCGCCTCGTGGCCCGTGATGGCGAGGAGAATTTCGGTCGGCAACGCGGGCGATGCGGCAGGGCGCCAGTGCTCGGTGAGGAAGTTGGTGTGCGTCTCCCCTGCGCGGAAGGCATCAGTCGCGACGATGGCGCGCAGTTGCGGCAGATTCGTCACGACGCCATCGATCCGGTAGCCTGCGAGCGCCGCTTGCATCCGCGTGATTGCCTCGTCGCGCGTCGCGCCGTGGGTGATGATCTTCGCGAGCAGGGGGTCGTAGTACGGCGTGATCGTCGCGCCGTCGTAGAGCATCCCGTCGATGCGGACGCCCGGCCCGGTCGGCTCGACGAGCGCGGTGACGGCGCCCGTCTGCGGCAGGTAGTCGTGCTCCGGGTCCTCGGCGTAGACGCGGCACTCGATGGCGTGGCCGGTAAGCGTCACGTCACCCTGCGCGAAGGGGAGCGATTGGTCCATCGCGACTGACAGTTGCAACCGCACGAGATCGAGGCCGGTCACGCCCTCGGTGACGGGGTGCTCGACTTGCAGGCGCGTGTTCATCTCCAGAAAGGAGAAGTCGCCGCCCTCGTCCAGCAGGAACTCGACCGTCCCCGCGTTCACATACCCCGCCGTGCGCGCCGCCGTGATCGCCGCATCGCTCAGCCGTTGGCGGAGCGCGGGCGTGACGGCGGGGGAGGGCGATTCCTCGATCACCTTCTGGTGCCGCCGCTGGATGGAGCACTCGCGCTCGCCAAGCGAGACGATGGCGCCATGCGCGTCCGCGAAGACCTGCACCTCGACGTGGCGCGGGCGGAGGATCAGCCGTTCGAGCAGCACGCGGTCGTCCCCGAAGGCGCGGTGAGCGGTGCGCCGCGCCGCCGCGAGGGCCTCCGCGAAGTCGGTGAGGTCGTGCACCTCGCGCATTCCCATGCCGCCGCCGCCCGCGACCGCCTTGATGAGCAGCGGGACGCCGATGCGCCCCGCCTCCGCATGGAGCGTCGCGTCCGATTGGTCATCGCCGGTGTAGCCGGGGACGGTCGGGACGCCCGCCGCCGCCATCAGTCGCTTCGCGCCCGCCTTGTCGCCCATCGTGCGGATCGCCTCGGCGGGCGGCCCAATGAAGACGAGTCCCGCGTCCGCGACGGCCTGCGCGAAGGCGGCATTCTCCGAGAGAAAGCCGTAGCCGGGGTGGATCGCCTCCGCCCCGCTCCGCTTCGCCGCGTCGAGCACGGCGGGGATATTGAGGTAACTCTCCAACGCCGGTGCGGGTCCGATCAGGTACGCCTCGTCCGCGACCTGCACATGGAGCGCCGCTCGATCCACCTCCGAATAGACGGCGACCACGCCAACCCCCATCGCCCGCAGCGTCCGCGCGATCCGAACGGCGATCTCCCCCCGATTTGCGATCAGCACCTTACGGAACACGCCTAACTCCCCACGAAAAAATTTGAACCGCGAAGGCGCGAAGAGCGCGAAGGGATTCGAAGTTTAATAGTATTGATTCTCCCCCTTCTTCGCGTCCTTCGCGCCTTCGCGGTTCAACCAGATTCCGACATCCATGATGGAGAGCGGCGGTCGAGGAAGGCGCGGAGGCCCTCCTGACCTTCCGCGCTCGTTCGCAGGTGGGCGATGAGGGTGGCGGTGTAGGCGCGCTGCTCGCCGTCCGTCATGCCGGGGAGTTCGTGCACGAGTTCCTTCGCCGCCGCGAGGGCGTGCGGCCCACCGTGCAGGAGCATTGCCGTCTGGCGATCGATGGCAGCATCCAGTCCGTCGGCGGGAACTACCTCATGCACGAGGCCGATGGCGCGGGCGCGGGCGGCGTCGAATCGCTCGGCGGTAAGGAAGAGGGCGCGCGCGTGGGACGGCCCGATCTTGCGGAGGACGAAGGGGCCAATCGTCGCGGGGGCGATGCCGAGCCGGACTTCGGAGAAGGAGAAGCGCGCATCCTCCACCGCGACGGCGATGTCGCAGCACGCGATCAGCCCTGCGCCGCCGCCGAACGCCGCGCCGTTCACCCGCGCGACGACGGGCTTCGGGCAGCGGTCCACCGCCGCGAACATCGCCGCCATCGCGCGGGCGTCGCGTTCGTTCTCCACCACCGTGAACTGCGCCGCGCCCTGCATCCACTGCACGTCCGCACCCGCGCTGAAGACCGTCCCCGCGCCCGTCAGCACGACGACGCGCACCGCGTCATCCGTCGCGAGGGCCGCGAAACAGTCGCGTAGTTGCGCGATCAGTTCGGCGTTGAAGGCGTTGCGCGCCTCCGGTCGGTCGAGCGTGACGGTGGCGATTCCATTGGCGTCGGTGACGGTGAGCATGTGAACCCCTTCTAACCATAGAGGGAGAGAGAAGCATCGCGCCGGAACGGCAGTTCTCTCATCCAGTTTACCGTACTGTGCTCCCTGTGGCTCCGTGGCTCATCCGCTTCCTACCTCGTCCGGGACGAAGATGTGCTTCAGGACGGGGCTGTCGAACTCGGTGGCGATGCAGTCCATGTAGACCTCGTCGTACCATCTGCCGCCCATCAGCCAGCACTCGCGGCGACGACCAATTTCGCGGAAGCCCGCCCGCTGATACGCCCGCAAACCGCTCTCGTTGAAGGAGACGGCGGTGAGCAGGACGTTGTGCAACCCGAGCGCGGTGAAGGCGTAATCGAGCGCGAGGCGGGCAGCCTCCGTGCCGTATCCCTTGCCGCGATGGCGCGTGTCGGCGATCGTGATGGCGAACTCGGCGGAACGGTTGCGAAAGTCAATATCGCGCACACCCGCGCGGCCAATCGGATCGCCGGAGGCGCGCTCGTAGACGAGAAAATGGGCTGCGTCCTCGCGGGTGGTCACGCCGTCGTACCAGCGTTCGATGCGCTCCCGCGTCGTGGGAACAGGCGCCAACTCCCACATCGAGCGCAGCGTCGCGAAATCGTTGAGCGCTCGCTCCTCCAGCGCGATCACCGTCTCGCGCACCAGTGGCCCAAGCGCGACCTTCTCACCCATGATG
>JBBSII010000007.1:0-20120 GCA_038232175.1 Thermomicrobiales bacterium | reverse complement strand
TACGGCGTCTGGGAGGGCACATGAATACCCCCCGTGATCGCGGCGGTGATGATAACCTTCCCTGGCATACTCATGGCGTTCCGCTCCTCATCTCTCGGCTCGTTCGCGATATCGCCCGCACCTGCCAGCGTATTGTAGGGGAAGAAGCCAGAAGCCGGAAGCCGGAAGCCGGATGTCAACCATTTGTGATACCGCCTGGGCTTCTCACTTCTGGCTTCTGGCTTCTGGCTTCTTCCCTCACAGCGTCGTCGCGCCGAGGAGCACGCCCGCGAGGTAGGCGGCGGTGAGGACGCCGCGATATTCCTGATCGTGGGTTGGGTCCAGTTCGACGATATCCGCCGAGATGACCGGCAGGCGGGCGTCGAGCAGGTGCCGGAGGGCGGCGGCGCACGCGGAGATCGTCACGCCACCGGGCACGGGCGTGTTGACGGCGGTCATCGCGAGCGGGTCGAGCACGTCGAGGTCGAAACTGACGTGCACCGCGTCCACACCGGAGGCGACCATCGCCTCCACCGCCTCGCGCACAACAGTCGCCATGCCGCGCGCGTCCACGTCCTCGACGGGATGGACGCGTACCCTGCTCGTCCGCAGGAATGACCGCTCGCCCGGATCGAGCAGGCGAATGCCGATCAGCGTCACGTCCTCCTCGCGCACCCACGGCGGGCCACCGGCGCGGTGAAATGCCGGGTGCATCTCGCGCCCGACCGCGATGGCGAGGGGCATCCCGTGGATGTGCCCGCTCGGCGTCGTCTGCGCGGTGTTGAGGTCCGCGTGCGAATCGAGCCAGAGGACGCCGAGCCGCGCGTCCGGGCCGAGCGCCGCCCGTGCACCGGGGATTGAGCCGATGCTGATCGCGTGGTCGCCGCCGATGACGAGCGCGAGCGCGCCCTGCCGGATCGTCTCCGTCACGCGATCCGCGAGCGTGTGACAGAAGCCGGAGACAGCGGCGAGGTGTTTGAAGTTCGATTCACCGCCCGCTGCCGGGTTCTCCTCCGGCCCATCGAGGCGCACGGAGGGGCGCAGGCGCGACCCAATCCCGTCCGGCCCCCACCCCGCGAGGTGCGTGCGGAGGGCGCGATCCAATGTCGCCGGGCCATCCGCGACACCGGGCGCCTCGGAGCCGAGCCAGAGTGGCGCGAGCACCGGCACTACCGGCCCTTCATGCAGCCGATTCCGCTCCCCTCCCGTCATCACACTCACCACCCTTCAGAGAAGGAGAATAGCCACAGAGACATAGAGGGCACAGAGAGGGAAGAGCGGGAAACATTCAGAAAGATTTCCGTTCGCTTCTTCTCTTTGTCTCCTCTGTGTCCTCTGTGCCTCCGTGGCTAATTTGAATCTACATCACATCCGGGGCGTGCACGCCGAGGAGGGCGAGGCCATTCGCGAGGGTCTGGCGGGTCGCCATCACGAGCGCGAGGCGGGCGGTGCGGATTGGCCCCTCCGCCTGCATCACGGGGCACGCGCCGTAGAAATCCGCGAAGAGTTTCGCGAGTTCGTAGACGTAGTTCGCGATGATCAGCGGCTTGTCCGTCTCAGCGGCGCGGCGCACCTCCGCCGGGAAGTTGCCGATCTGCTCCAGCAGGTTCAGTTCCTCCGGCGCGGGGTCGGTTAGGGAAAGCGCAACGGTCGCGTCCGGCAGCGCGATCCCCTCCGCGTGCGCCCGTTCGAGGATGCGAGAGGCGCGGGCGTGCGCGTACTGGATGTACGGCGCGGCGTGGCCGTCGAAGGAGAGCGCGGTCTCCCAGTCGAAGACGAGCACCTTGTTGTTGTCGCGATCCACCATGCCGTAGAGGAGCGCGCCGATGCCGATGTCCCGTGCAATCTCCGCTTTCTTGTCGTCCGGCAAAGCGGGATTCTTCTCATCGACCGCCGCGCGCGCCCGCCGCACCGCATCCGCCGCGACATCCTCGAAGAAGATCGCGTTGCCGGAGCGGGAGGACATGGAGCCTTCCGGCAGTGTCAACCGCTCGTATGGTAGGTGGCGACACTCGGCGGCCTGCGGGAAGCCCATCAGTTCGAGGACTTTGAAGACCTGCTGGAAGTAGAACGACTGCGCCGAGTCCACCACGTAGATCGACCGCGCCACGTGGTACTGATCGAACTTCACGGCGGCGAGCGCGAGGTCCTTCGTCGCGTAGAGCGTCGTGCCGTCTGAGCGGAGGACGGGCAGCGTCCGGTACGTCTCCTTCTCCAGCCCTAATTTCTCGTCGATCTTGACGACGGGCAGGCCATCGCTGACCTCGGCGATGCCGCGATCCAGCAGGTCCTGCACGATCTTGCGGCCCGGCTCCTCCACTTCGCTCTCGAAGAAATAGACATCGATCGGCGCGCCGAGTTGGGCGAAGATTTCCGTGAGTTGGTCGAGGCTCCACTGGCGTGTCTGCTTCCAGAGTTCCACGATGGTGGAGTCTTTGCGATCCCACGCCTGGAAGAGCGCGCGCATGTCGGCCTCCCACGTCGCGCTCGGCTTCCACCAGTCGCGGAAATGCTCGTTGAGCCGCTGATACTCCGTCCAGAGGCTGGCGAGCACGTCGGAATGCAGACCATCGACCTCGTGCTTGGTCGCATCGCGCCGCCGCTCGGAGCGCAACTCCGCGCCGATGTATTCCCAGAAGGTCGGGAGCATCTCGTCGTTCGCGTAGACGAGCGGATCGAAGACCTTGTGGCTGGCGAGCACGCCGATCAGTTTCGCGACATCCCCGGCGGGGACACCAGCGTGGATCAACTCCTTCATCATCGAATCGACCTGGCCATTGAAGGCCACGTCTTCCAGCGCCAGGCGCGCGATGAAGTCGCTCACATCCTTGCGGTAAGCAAGCCGCTGGTTGGCCTCGACGTACACTTCACCGAGCCACCGCCCGCGCAGCGCGGGGTCGTTCGGTTCCTGCCCGGCGTGGAATGCGCGGTAGCACCAGAGGCACTTAATTACGTGAAGGCCGATGTCGCCCGGATACGACGCCGCGACGACGTCGTATCCCGCGAAGCGCATGATCCGCACGAGCGCAGCGCCGAGCGCCACGTTGCGGAGGTGGCCGACATGGAACTCCTTGTGCGTGTTCATCTGCGCGTACTCGATCATCACGCGCTCGCCCACCGGTGCGCTGCGACCGTACTCCGTCCCACCCGAGAGGACGGCCTGCATGAGCGCGGTCGCCACCTTGCCGGTGTCGAAGATGCAGTTGATGTAGCCATTCTCGGCGCGCACATCGGCGAAATGATTCAGGGCGCGCAACCGCTCCGCGACGCCCTCGGCAATCGCGGCGATCTTCGTCCGGTCCCGCTCACCGAGCGCCATCGCGACGGGGGAGCCGACACCCCACTGCCCTGCGAGCGGGATACGCCTGAGCGGCGGCATCTTCGCGGGTAGCGCGTATCCCATCTCCTGGAGCGCCCGCACGATGGCGTCCGCAGCGTACTGTTCTTCCTGCTCAAGCATCGCTCTATCCTTAGGTAGGACGAAGGACTAAGAACTAAGAACTAAGAGGTTTGATAATCCGGCCTAGTCCTCAGTCCTTAGTCCTTAGTCCTCGCTACGCTCGATTGCCGAGGGCCTTGTCCGCCCAGTATTTATTCGCTCCGTACAGGCTCTCGAAGGTCCCGGCGTCGCTCCAGAAGCCATCCAGTTCCTCCCACGCCAGCGCGCGGTCGTGCAGGTAGCGGTTATTGACATCGGTGATTTCCAATTGCCCGCGCTCGGATGGCTTGATCGTGCGGATGTACTCGAAGACCTTCGCGTCGTACAGGTACAGCCCGGTGACGGCGTAGGGGCTTCCGGGCGTGACGGGCTTCTCCTCGATCCGCTCGATCTTCAACGGGTCCTCCGGCGAGAAGACCGGGCAACCGAACCGCTCCGGGTCCGGCACGTGCTTGAGGAAGACCATCGCGCCGCCATCGAAGCGCTCGACCGCGGGCCGGATCTCCGCGTCCGTCGTGTTGTCGCCAAGGATGAACGCGACGCTGTCATCCCCGACGAACTCCTCGCACAGCCCAAGCCCCTGCGCCAACCCGCCCTCGGGGTTCTCCTGATAGGTGTACTCCAGATGGCGCATCCCAAACTGCCGCCCGTTGCGCAGCACCTTGATGAAGTCCCCCGCGTGCGGCCCGCCAGTGACGACCATGATGTCGTCCACCCCCGCGCGCACGAGCGTCTGGATCGGGTAGTAGATCATCGGCTTGTCGTAGATGGGCAAGAGTTGCTTGCTGGTGGCATGGGTGAGCGGATACAACCGCGTGCCCAATCCCCCCGCGAGAATCACTCCCTTCAACCTTCACGCTCCGTTCCGCCCGCCCGCGTGGTCTCCCACCAGCCGCGCACACCACCAAAAAGCAAACCCGCGCCGAGCGTCGTGCCGATCAACTGCTTCCAGCCGAAGTCACTCCCGGCCGCGCCAATGCCAAGCACATCCGCGAGCAGCGTCACGATGAGGATGAGCACGCCACCGATCATCAAGCCAATTGTGATCCATCGCACCGTGTCGCCCCCGCCACGCCCCACTCCCGGCTCCCGAACCGGAGGGTCAGTATACCACGCTCTCGGCCACATCGCGCGGCACGAAAAACGCTTGCCACACAAGGAAAAACGCGGGCGCGGTGAAACAGTTCGGCCAGCCATTGCCTCTCTGTCACGCCGCGCTGGCACCATTTTTGCGCGCCCGTGTACGGGATTATCGTTTCATGAAGGGAGCCTTGCATCCATGAGCACGACGCAGCAACAGCACAAGAGCATCCGGGAACTGACGTCTGGGCACAAGGTCGTGGGGTTCATCACCATCGGTGAGGACGGCAAGCCGAATTGCCGCGCGATGATGACGCAGGAGGTCGAATCGGGCATGGACCTCTGGTTCGCCACGCGGCTCGCCTCGGAGAAGGTCGATGAGTTGCGGAAGAACCCGAGCGTTGGGTTGTATTACTACAACGCGGCGGACTGGTCCTACGTCTCGATCGGCGGGACGGTCGAGGTCATCAAGGACACGGAGCGGTTCAAGAAGTACTGGAAGGAGGACTGGCGTCGCTGGTTCCCCACCGGGCCGGACGACCCGGACGCGGTGCTCCTGAAGGTCGATGCGGAGGTCGTCACGTACGAGGATCGCGCCGAGCCGGTTACATTCCATCCGAAGCGGAATCAGTAACCGCCGATTCCCTCCACAATCGGTAAACGCGGATTTTGACGGCGAGCGTGGCACTTGATGCCACGCTCGCCGTCTTTTGTGTTCGTGTCATGGGAACCGGGCGTGCGAATGGAACGTCTCTCCATTACGATGATCGAGAGAATCGTTTCGGACAGTACGTGAAGGGCGAGCGGTTTCGATGAGCGCAACAGAGGCACTCCCAAGCGCCGTGCTGGACGGTCGCTACACGGTTGAACGCTCCCTCGGCACGAATGCGTGCGGCAACGTCTATCGCGCGACCGACACACGGCAGCGGCGCACCGTGGCCATCGCGGAATCGCGCGCCGGTTCCGCGACGTACGACCGCTGCCACCAACGCTTCCAGCGCGCGGTGGAAGTGTCGGACGCCGTCCGGCACCCCAACCTCGTCACGGCCTATCAATGCCCGACCGACAGCGACGGCAACGCCTACCTCGTGATGGAGTACATCGACGGCCCACCCTTGCAGGGCACGCTCGCATCCGTGGGACGCCCGACGATTGCGCAGGCGATGGGCATCGCGCACGATATTGGGCAGGCGCTCGTCGCGCTGCACGAGCGGGAGATCGTCCACCGCGACCTTTCCCCCGCGCACATCCTCCTCGCGGCGGACGGCGACGCGAAGGTGACGGAACTCGGGGGCGCGCAGATCGGCAGGGAGCGCCCGCTCTACGGGCTGAGCGCCGACCGCCCCGGCACACCCGGCTACATCAGCCCGGAGCAGGAGTCCGGCTTCGGCGACCTCGATGGACGGAGCGACCTCTACAGCCTCGGCGCGATCCTCTACGAGATGCTCGCCGGGGAACCCTACGACCGCACGCAACGGCCTATCACGAGCGTGCGGCCCGATCTCCCGCCGCACCTCGCGGCGCTCGTCACCAAACTGCTGGAACGGCAGGCCGCGTTCCGCTATCAGCGCGCGGCGGATGTCGTGCGGGACCTCGACGCAATCCTCCATCCGCCCGTGGCAGAGGAGACGGAGCAGCCGGGGGCGCCGCAGTCATCGACGCTCCCGACGAGTCTCGCACCGAGCGAACCTCTGCTACCGGCACCAGTTGCGTCCGTTCCGCCACCGCCACCGCCACTGTCGGCGCCATCGGCGGTGACATTCGCGCCAAGCGCCTCGGCGCCAATGCCGACAATGCCCGCGCCAACGGCCGCCGCCATCCCTTCGGTGCAACCATCGCGCGTGGCCTTTTCGGTCGCGCCGCCGCGCCCATCGGTCGGCGCGCCACGCGCCCGTCCACCGGAGGCGGAAATCGCGCGGCCCGTTTTCCGTCCGCTCCCGCAGTTTTCCGACGCGCCCACCCCTCCGGTCGCGGAAACCCGGCGCAAGGGCAAGGGAATCGCGCTGATCGTGGTTGGCGTGATCGTCGCGATCCTCGTGCTCAGTAATGGCTCCCGGTCAGGCGGGGCAGTCAAGCCGACCGCGACGCCGTTCCGCACATCCCCGACGCAGACCGCCATCGCGCGGCAACCGACGGTCTGGAATGACCCGAAGGGCCGGATCAACCTCACCCTACCCCCCGGCTGGCGCGTCCTCTCGACCGGCGCCAAGCCGGGCGACGTGGCGTCGATCTTCGGCCCGGACGGCGTCTTTTTCCTCATTCAGACAGAGGCTATCACCCAGACCCCTGATGCCGAGTTGCAGACAATCCGCACGAATCAATCCCACTCGACGACGCGCGCGTACACGCAAGGGCCGATCACCGATGTGACCATCGGTGGCGAACCGGGAAAGTCGATGGAGTATCGGGTGGTCTACCCAACGCCCACGGCAGCAGCCGCAACCGCGACACCGCCCGCGACCGGGGTGTTCTGGCTCGTGGATCATGGGGGCAAGCGCTTCAGTTTCCTCACCAACGATGTCAGGACACGCCGCGCGGACCTGGATGCGATCATCGCATCGGTGGTCTTCCCGAAATGAGCGATGCTACAGCGGTGTAGGCGGTTCCTCGCGCTCGATGACGATGCGGCGGGGCTGCGCGGTCTCCTGCGGCGTGCGCGGGTCCGCGAAGACCCGATCAACCGCCATCAAGCCCGCCGAACTGATCGCATCGACGAACGACTGCACCGCCAGCACGCTCTCCCGCGCGCCCTGCCGCAGATGCTCGCGCGTCTGCACCGGCAATGCGCCGACGACGCCGGAGACGACCTTCACCGGGACATTGAGCGCCCGCCGCTGCGCCTCGTCCATCCGCTCGGAAGCACGCCGCCGCATCTCATCCATCCGCGCCTGCCGCGACCGCCCGCCCGGCATCGCCTCCGCCGCGTCAAGGTCGATCTCGTGATCGTGCTCAAAAACATCCATGTCCTGCTCGTCCATGACTTCCCCCTGTTATATTGATCGTCCGTCCATGATAGTATACCCCGAGTTCACTCAGCATCCGAGACACATCGGATGAGGATTGAAACAAACCAACTAACTACCCCAGAAAGACGCGCACGACGATGTCCGTCAGGGTGTGGTTGTTGCGGTCGGTGATGTCGTCCGTGCTGGAGGCGACGCAGATAACGATATCCATCTCCGCACGCAGGAGCACGCTGTCATTCTGCTCGGAGAGCGGCGGGCGCAGTTCCCACGCGCCCTTCTCGCGGAATCCGACGTGCTGGAAGAGGTTGACCGGGTCGGGCACGCGGTCGTACCCGACATCGTACCGCTGCAAGGCGATGGCGAGCGCGTCCCGCGTCGTTTGGTGTGAGGAGGTGACGCCGCGCGTGACGTAGAACCGCGCGTCATCGACGGGCAGGAGCAGGTCGTGCCGCCCGACACTATCCCGCACGAGTGTCAGCATCGCATTGCCGAGGTTCGAGAACAGCGTCTGCCCGCTTTGGAGCATGATGCTGCCGGTGTGCACAATCGTCTGGCTGGTGGAGAGGTACTCCTCGACGTAGCCGAGCCGGAAGGCGCAGAAAGGCGCGACCTGCCCGCCGCTGGTGTCCGTCACCTCGATGTACTGGCCACGCAGGACCTCGGTCGTGTCCGCCTCGCCGGGATGGACGGTGAGATAGGCGCGGGGCGCCTGCCCAGTGAAATCCGGGGCGTCAACGGTGCTCATCGGTGAGTGCCATCCTTTCGGTTGCGGGCGATCAGGGCGAGCATTTCGTAGATGATATTCGCGGCGAGCATCGCCGTTGTCTGCGTCGGGTCAAACGCCGGCAGCACCTCCACGCAATCCGCCGCGACGATCTCCAACCCGACGAGGCCGCGCACCGCGAGCAACGCCTCCCACGCGGTCGGGCCGCCCACCTCCGGCGTGCCGGTGCCGGGCGCATAGGTCGGGTCAACGAAGTCGATGTCGTAGGTCAGGAAGACCGGGCCGCTGCCGACGACCTGCTTGATCGCGGCGTGCGTCGCCTCCCACCCCTGTCGGCGCACCTCCTCCATCGGCCAGAGCGTGAAGCCCATGTCGCGCGCGTCCTGATAGTCGGACGGGCCGTAGAGGGAGCCGCGCATCCCCGCCTGGAACGAGCGGCGCGGGTCGATCAGCCCCTCCTCGGCGGCGCGACGAAAGGGCGTGCCGTGGTTGTACTTGCGCCCGAAGTATTGATCCCACGTATCGCCGTGTGAGTCGAACTGGACGAGCGCGACCGGGCCGTGCTTCGCCGCCACCGCCCGCAATTCGGCCAGCGTGATCGAGTGGTCGCCGCCGATGCCGATCGGGACGACGCCCGCCGCGAGCACCGGCTCCAGGGCGGCGGTGATGCGCGCGTACGAGTCCTCGATGTACCCCGGCACAACGGAGGCGTCGCCGTAATCGACTACCGAGAGTTCCTCGAAGACCATCACGTCCACCGACGGGTGATAGGGCCGGAGCAGCAGCGACGCATCGCGCACCGCCGCCGGGCCGAACCGCGCCCCGACGCGGTACGTCGTCGCGGTATCGAACGGGATACCGACAATCGCGACATCAACGCCCTCCATCGCCGTGACATGCGGCAGGCGTGCGAAGGTGTGGATTCCACAGAAACGGGGCGACTCCTGCGCGTCGCTCGGACGATAATGCGGCACGATCACTCCCCTTCCTGTCGGCATGGCAAGGCCCACAACCATCTTCCGATTGTGGGCGCGGGCTTGCGGGGTGTCAAGGGAAGCGCTGGCCACGGACCCGCGCATCGTCGAACCATCTCCCACGGCACTGAACGTGCATTCGATGGGCAGGCGACCGCGAGTACGTCGGTTGAGACGTGTTGCCACAGATGTAGCGATGGAGAAAGCAGGTTCGCCTTCTTCAACACAGAGACGAAATGAGAGCGTGAGTACATGCGGCAACAATTCGATGGGACAGCGGATATCGTGATCCCGACGGGACGCGGCGGCTTCTGCTGCATCCTCCCGTGCGCCCTGCTTGTCACCCTCTACACCATGATCGGGAGCGGGGCATTCCTCCTCGTGCGGCACGCTCTTCGCCGACGACATGCGCGCGTGCACGCACCCGAAGCAGCGCGGTCGGCCATGCCGCAGTGCCCACCAAGACGGGTGCGGGCGCGATCATGACGCGGGCATGGCTGATCGAGAACCCGGCGGCGGGTCAGGATAACTGGGCGGAGCAGATCGCCGCCGCACGGGAAACCCTGCGCTGCGCCGGGTGGGAGATCGAGGCGAGGCAGACGACAGGGCCGGGAGACGCGACGACGCTCGCCCGCGAGGCCGTCGCGGCCGGGGCTGAGGTGGTTATCATCGCCGGGGGTGACGGCACCGTGAACGAGGCGTTGCAGGGTCTGGCCGGGCAGCGCCGGACGGCGCTGGCGGTCCTGCCAGGCGGGACGGTCAACGTCTGGGCGACCGAGCTGGGCGCCGATGAGCACGAGGCCGACATCGCGCGGCAGATCGCGCGGGGACGGCGGCATACCGTCGATCTTGGGCGGGTCAACGACCGCTACTTCCTGATGATGGCCGGCGTCGGGTTCGACGCCGCTGCCAGCGCCACCGTTAAGGAGAGCGCCCCGCTCTCGCGGCTCAAGCGCTTGGCCGGCCCGATAGCCTACGGCCTCGCCGCCGTGCGGACCGCAGCCCAATTCCGCAGCAGGCGCGTGTCGATCGAGATCGACGGCAACGCGGTCTCCCGACGGCTGCTGATGCTCGTCGTCGGCAACACGCGGCTCTACGGTGGTCTCGCCGAGGTTACCTATCGGGCACGCGCTGACGACGGGCTGCTCGACGTCTGCATACTCAGCGGGCGCGGGCCGCTCGACCTCCTGCGCCGCGCCTGGTCGGTCGCGCGCCGTCGACACGAGGCCGACCCGGCCATCGACTACCGGCGCGCCCGGCGCGTCGTCCTCAACCCGACGAAGCCCCTGCACATCCAGGCCGATGGTGACGATGTTGGCGCCACGCCCGCCACCTTCGCGGTGATCCCCGACGCGCTCGACGTGATCCTCCTGTCCGACGCAACACCGGGCTTCCTGGGCGCATCCGAGGGGTAAAGGGCGACCACGCGGGGCGGTTCTTCGACGACGGACGCGCGGTCTTCGCTCCGCTCCCGGATTATCATGCCCACACCTTGTACGCTGCACATTGCCAGTACATGTCGGATCGTCGGAGGCAGTTCGTCGGGAGGAGAGCCGCAATCCATGGCGATCAACGCACCGCCGGAGAGGCCGGGGATCGTCCGCGATAGTGACGCGGGGAGCTACCTGGAGCGTTTCCTCGTCTGCGCCATCCTCTCCATGCTGGCGATCCGCGCCTACCTGCGCCTCACTGGCTATCCGCAGATCGGTGGCCGGGGCCTGCACATCGCGCACATGCTCTGGGGCGGCGCGATGATGGTCGGCGCGGTCTTCATCCTGCTCGCCTGCCTCGGGCGGCGCGCCAAGCAGTTCGCGGCGACCCTCGCCGGCATCGGCTTCGGCTTCTTCATCGACGAACTCGGCAAGTTCATCACCCAGGACAACAACTACTTCGTCCGCCCGACCTTCGGCATCATCTACCTGATCTTCGTCGCCCTCTACCTGCTCTCGCGGGCGATCGCGCGTCTGCGCCCGCTCTCGCGGCGGGAGTACCTCGTCAACGCGGTGGATATGGTGATTGACCTGCTCGAGGACGGCGCGACGCCCGAGGAGTCGGCACGGGCGCTCTCTTACGTGCAGCGGAGCGAGGTGGAGAGCGCGCTCGCCGAGGGCCTCCGCGAGACGATCGTCCTGGCGGCTCGTCGAGAGCGGGAGCGACCGTCCCTCCGTGCCAGGTTCTGGGCAACGATCCGGCGGCTGTACCGGCGGTGGACGGGTCGGCGGCGGTTCGAATGGATGGTGGGCGTCGTGTTCGCTGCGGACGGCGTGCTCGCGCTGCTGCTCGCGATTGGTCTTGTCGTGGCCCTCGGTGAGGGGGCGCTGCATGTGGATCAGCGTTCGTTCGCGGCGCTCGGCTGTCTGGCCGCATCCGCGTTGGCGGCGGGGATGATCCTCGTCGGCGCGGTGCAACTGCCCCGCTCGCGGCGCGCGGCCTATCGCTGGTTCAAAGACGCGATGCTCGTCTCGATCTTCGTCGTCCAGCCCTACCAGTTCTTCGAGGATCAACTGGGCGCGCTCGGCGGGTTGGCCGTGGACTTCGTGCTGCTCGTGTGCGTGAACTACCTGCTCAGAGAAACCGCCGCCGAGCGCCGGGGCGGCCTGTCCGATGGCGCAAGTGCGACGGATGCAGCCGCGCGCGATGGCATACAGCGGTGATCCGACCGCAGGCGCGATAGCGAGGTTTCAATACGGGAGGCGATGTCGCACATCGTCATGCTCCCGCCCGCATCGCCACGACAAGGCGGTCTATCGATCTCATGGGTACTACGGGATGCAAGAACGTCCGTGCTTTCTGGAATTCTCTTTTCCGTCTTTCTTCGTGTCCTTCGCTTTCGTGGAGTTGCGCCGGTTCGGTGGACACTCGATGATTTGCAGACGAGCGAATCGATGGAGGTATCCCGATGCCGAACCCTCATGCCCCCATCCCCCGCGCTCAAGACCGAGGCCGTCCGCCCCATCCATAGTGGCGAGGAATCCAACCACGCATTCCTCCTCCGTTCCCGAGGACGCGGAGGGCGTTCGTGGTGACGGGGGGCGAGATGGTCCTTGTTCAATCGCTTTGTCAGGCAGAACTGCGCTGAAATGTACGGAGATACCGAATCACCGACCATATCTCCTGATCGGTGAGGGAGTTCGCGTAAGCGGGCATCCCGGTACCGGGTATGCCACGAGTGACCCACCAGTACAGATCGCCGTCCGTGTGGGTCTTCGCGTGGATGGCGGCGAGATTCGCGGGTCGTGGGTTGAGTTGCTGACCGAGCGTGCCGTCCCCCCGGCCGGTCGCACCGTGGCAGACCGCACAGTTTTGCGCGAAGAGCCGCTGTCCACGGGCGAGCGTCGCGGCGTCATTGACCGTCGGATTCGTGTGGGCGCTCGTCGGCGTTCGTTCGGTCGAGAAGTACCCGAAAACGATCACCCCGGCGACGAGTGTCCCGATACCCCACACGCGAAACGACCGAAGCACCCGTTCGGACAGCGACACGCGAAATCCGCCGCCCATGGTCAAGCCAGCAAGCAGCACGCCAAGCCCCGCAAGGCCTAGGAACGCATCGGATGCCGAGATGCGCGCCGGGCCGCCGCCGACAGTCCGCCCGCTTGTATCGATGAGGATAATCTGGCTCAGCGATGGGTCCGCCGACTGATCCAGCTGCACGCGAATGACCTTCGGCGGCTGGCCGATGATGGTGTCCGGCACCGGCGTCGCAGCGGCGAGCGCGGCATGGGCGGAAACCGCTCGCGTGGTGAGTGCGAGCGCGCAGATGGTGAGAAGGAGCGCGATGAGGATGTGACAGATGCGGGTTCGGGTGGACCACGCCGTTGTGGTCATTGATGCCTCCATGTGTCCCGGAAACACGAGCGCGTTCCGCGCTTTCCTATACGCTCCCTGCCGTCGCGAGGTGGCAAGGATAGGCGGGATCGCCCGTCTCCACCTGGAGTGTCGGGTGGACAATCTCGAACTGCTCGTGCAGGCCGTCCATCGCCTGGCAGAGCAGACCGTCGATGCTGCCAGCGAGGACGGGGATGACGAGGTGCGCGGTCAGCGCCGTCTCGGTCGTGCTCATGCCCCAGACGTGGAGATCATGGACTTCTGTGACACCGGGCAGGCTCGCGAGATACGCGCGGACCTCGCCCATATCGATCCCCTCCGGCACCGCGTCGAGCGCGAGATTGACGGACTCGCGCAGCAGGTCCCACGTCTCGTAGAGGATGACCGCGACGAGCACGAGGCTGATCACGGGGTCGAGCCAGTGCCAGCCGGTGAGGAGAATCACGAGACCCGTGACCGCGACGCCGAGCGCCAGCGCCGCATCCGCCGTGAAATGGACGAACACGCCGCGCAAATTGAGATCGCCCTTGCGACCGGCGGCGAACAGGAACGCCGTCACCGCGTTGATGGCGACACCGATCAACGCGACCCAGATGACCGTCCCCCCAGCGACATCCTTGAGGTTCCAAAAGCGACGGATCGCTTCATACCCGACCACGCTCGTCGTGATGATGAGGACGACCGCGTTGGTGAGTGAGGAGAGAACAGAGGAGCGGCGCAGGCCATAGGTGCGCTGCACGGTTGGTATCCGTCGACCCAGGATGGTGGTGAACCACGCGAGGAGGAGGCCAAGCACGTCGCCCATGTTGTGCACCGCGTCGGTGACGAGGGCGAGAGAGTGTGACAGGCCGCCGAAGACCAACTCGAAGATCACGTAGACGATGTTCAGCGCCGCCCCAATGGCGAAAGCCTTCCCGAAGTCTGCCGGCGTGTGGCTGTGTCCATGCCCACTCCCGTGCTCATGCGCCATCAGGCATCCTCCGCCGGTGTCTGAAGCACCCGGAGTGCGTTCGCGGTGACGAGGAGCGAGATGCCCATGTCCGCGAAGACGGCGAGCCAGAGATTGGTGACGCCCGCGAATGTGAGCGCGAGAAAGACCGCCTTGACGACGAGCGACGCCGCGATGTTCTGGCGGATGATGCCGAGCGTCCGGCGCGCGAGGCGGATCGCGTACGGCACGCGCCCGAGGTCGTCCCCCATCAGCGCGACATCCGCCGCCTCGACCGCGACATCCGTGCCCGCCGCGCCCATCGCGATGCCAACCGACGCGGTCGCCAGCGCGGGCGCGTCGTTGATGCCGTCGCCGACCATCGCGACGGGGCCATCCGCCGCGAGCGCGCGGATCGCCGCTGCCTTGTCCCCCGGCAGCAGATCGGATCGCACCGTCGTCACGCCCGCCGCCGTCGCGACCCGCGCTGCCGTGCGCGCGTTATCCCCCGTCAGCATCACGACCTGGCCGACGAGCGATTGCAGCGCGGCGACCGCGCGCGGGCTTTCGTGCCGGAGCGCGTCCCGCAGCGTGAGCAGGCCGATCATCCGGCCCGCCCGCTCCACGCAGACGACCGCGTTCCCCTCCGTGAGAAAGTCCTCGTGCCCCGCCTCCTGCCACAGGCCGCGCTCGGTGAACCAGCGCACGCTGCCGACGCTCGCCGTCGCGCCATCGACCGTGCCGCCGCCGCCCAGACCGGGCACCGCGCGATAATCCGCGACGGGCGTCGCGGTAACTGCATGATCGCGCGCGTACGCCACGACCGCGCGCGCGAGTGGGTGCTCGCTCCGCTGCTCCAGCGCGGCGGCGACCCGCACCACCGTCGCCGCGTCACTCCCGTCGCAGGTGTGCACCGCGATCACTTCCGGGCGACCGACGGTGAGCGTCCCCGTCTTGTCGAACGCAACCGAGCGCACCGCCGCAAGCGCCTCCAGCGCGGCCCCGCCTTTGAAGAGCACGCCGCGCCTTGACGCCGCGCCGATCGCCGCGACAAGGGCGACGGGCGTGGAGATCACCAGCGCGCAGGGGCACGCGACTACGAGCAGCACGAGCGCGGTGTAGACCCACCGGCCCCAGTCGCCGACAAAGAGCGGCGGCACGACCGCCAGCAGGAGCGCGCCGAGGATGACGAGCGGCGTGTACACGGCGGCGAAGCGATCGACGAATGCTTGTGCCGGCGCGCGCGACGCCTGCGCCTCCTCCACGAGGGTGATGATCCGCGCGAGGGTCGTGTCGTGTGCGGGTTTCGTCGCACGGAGATCGAGCGCGCCGTCGCCGTTGACGCTCCCCGCGAAGACCGCCGCGCCCGCCCGCACCTCGACCGGCACCGACTCGCCCGTGATCGCCGCCTGATCGACGGCGGACTGCCCCGTCACGACGACGCCATCGACCGGCAACCGCTCGCCGGGGAGCACGCGCACGACATCGCCCACGTTGACCTGCGCGACCGGGACGCGGTGCGTGTGGTCGCCGTGCAGCACCATCGCCTCCGCTGGTGCGAAGGCAAGCATCCCGGCGATCTCGCGCCGCGTCCGGTCAATCGTCGTCGCCTGCAAGAGCGTGCCGACGCCGAAGAGGATCAGCACGGACGAACCCTCGTCCCACTGCCCGATGGCGACGGCCCCGACCGCCGCGACGGTCATCAGAAGGTTCATGTCCGCGCGCCGCGCCCGGAGCGCGAACCACCCCGCCCGCGCAATCGGGTAGCCGCTCGCCACCATCGCCGCGATGAACGGTGCGGCGCTCGCCACGCGCGGCAGTCCGCCGCGTTCGAGCGCGAATCCGACGAGCCAGAGGGCAATCGCCCCCGCCAGTTCGCCGACCCGCCGCTGCCGCCACCACGCGCGGCGCTCCACGGGCGCGGTGGGCGCACCCCGCAACGTCGCGCCATAGCCCGCGTCGCGGACGGCATGCGCGACGGTCTCCGGCGCGAGCAGCGCGGTGTCGGCGGTGACGACGAGCGTCCCGACCGCGAAGTTCACCCGCGCGTCCCGCACGCCCGGCAACCGCCCCACGCCCGCCTGCACGGTCTGCGCGCAATCGCCGCAATCCATCCCCGCCACGTCGAATGTCCACGTCGCGGACGAAGCGTTTGACGCGGCAGGCGCGACGGGTTCGACGCGATAACCGAGCGCCGCGATCCGGCGACAAAATATGTCCGGCTGCACCTGCGCGGGGTCGTACGTGACATCCGCCGTGCCGCGCACGAAGTTCACCGTCGTTGCCGCGACGCCGGGCAGCGCGCGGAGCGACTGCTCTACCGTTTTCGCGCAGTCGCCGCAGTCCATCCCGGTGATGTGCAACTGGCATGACACCCGCTCGGCCTCGATCACGCTCATGCGCTCGCCTCCATGACGTGGGGCGCAGGGGCGCGGTGCCCGATGTGCTCGCCGCCGACCGCGAGCAAGGCCCGCACATGGTCATCGTCCAGCGCGTACCAGACGAGTTTGCCCTCCCGACGCGCCCGCACGAGGCGCAGCGCGCGCAGCAGCCGCAGTTGGTGCGACACGGCGGACTGCGTCATCCCGAGCACCGCCGCGAGGTCGCAGACGCACAGCGGGCCGGTCGCCAGCGCCGCAAGCAGCCGCACGCGCGTCGGGTCGCCGAGCGCGCCGAAGAGCGCGGCGAGGTCACTCGCCTCCGCCGTGTCCGGCAGCGCGGCGCGTGCCCGCAGCACACCTTCGGGGTGCACGTGATCGATGTCGCAGGTATCGAAATCAGTTTGGCTCGAAAATGACCGCATGATGACTCCCATCACCTCATATGAACGACTGCTCATATGTTCGCACGAGCGCGCTTCATTGTCAAGGAGAGTATGGAGACAAATGTGCGCTTTCTTCTTTTTTGTACGGTTGGGGTGGCACAAATCTTGTGTTCCCCTTTGTACCATGCAACCCTGACGCGGCTTTCGCGTAGATGGGGGCAGCGAAGGATGGCAAAGAGACGCGCCGTCCGATAATGAGGAGGAAGCATGTCGGTTCAAACCCCCGCCGCATTACTGACCCAGGCGGGTCGCGATAAATTGATCGAGGATGGTATCTACCAGAACTACCTCGCGTACTTCCGCAAGGCGGAGGACACGCGGCGGTGGAAGCTGCACAAAGATATCCCGTGGAACCTCGCGAAGCCGGAAACCTCCGACGATGTCACCCTGATGGTGGAAGGGTTCTTCGCCGTCGAGAGCTACCTGCCGGACTACACCGCTAAAATGATCGAGTCCGTCCGCCGGTCGCGCGGGCGCACATGGTTCCAGATCAACTGGGGCTACGAGGAATCGAAGCACGCGATGGCATGGGAGACGTGGCTCGTCGCCTCCGGCAAGCGCACCTCGCAGCAGATGGCGGACTACTTTGACTTCCTCTCCGAGAAGGAATGGAACCTCCCGTACGACACGGCGCGCCGCATGATGATCTACACGATGATCCAGGAGCGCGCGACGTACCTCAACTACCACAACCTCGCCGCCCGCGCCGAGCGGGAGGGCGATGAGGCGCTCGCGACCGCCCTGCGGATCGTCTCGGTCGATGAGATCGCCCACCACGGCTTCTTCTACAAGGGCGTGCAGCTCTACCTGAAGTACGACACCGCCGCCACGCTGGACGACATGTGCCACGTCTTCAAGTCCTTCTCGATGCCCGCGCGGGACTTCCTCTACAACTGGGCCGAGTTCGAGGATGTCGTCGCGAAGGCGGGCATCTACGGCCCGCGCGAGCACATCCGGGACGTGCAGAACCCGATCCTCAACGCACTCGGCTACGATAACCGCCGCGAGTTGGAGCGCGCCGCCGTCCGCATGCGGATCGCGCCGGGTGGCATCGGCCCGCAGGACATCCCCGACTGGGCGAAGGAACCGGCGGACCGCCCCGCCGAGGCACTCGTCATCTCCACCGGGGATTAACGAGGACTAGAGACAAGGACTGAGGACTGAGGACTGAGGACTGAGGACTGAGCGGAAGATGGTAGCGCAGGCTTTCGAGCCTGCGTTTTCTTTTTATGCACAACCAGGCGCACCCACTACTTTTTCTATTGGCACCGATTCTGCCTATGGTCATGGCAAGGGTTTCGGCATCCTTTGGGATGCGTTGTCCTTTCCCGGCCGCGCCGTTGACGCATGAATGGCATTCCGTCAGGAGCGACGCCGACTTTCTGTGTATTGTTCAATGAAGGAGATAAACAAATGAGACGGTTCCTGTTTCTCCGCAGTCTGACGCGACTCCCGCAGCTCGTGCGCCTCTCGTTCCGGCTCGTGCGCGATCCGCGCGTCCCGACGCAGCATAAGGCGATGGCGCTCGGCACGATCGCGCTCATCCTCTCGCCGCTCGACCTACCGGGGTGGATACCCGTCGTCGGCCAAGGCCTCGATGCCATCGTGATCGCCGCGATCCTTGACCGCTTTGTGAAGGCGGCTCCGGCCGAGATCGTGCGCGAGCACGCCGCCGCGCTCGGCCTACGGGGCGAGTTCGAGGGCGCACCCACGCACGCCGCTTTCGGCGGTCACATGCGGGGCGCTTGATCCGGGCGCTGAGATTCGGTTCGTGCGCTCATCGCATCGTGGCGGCACAATCGCACACGAGCAACTACGCGATGATCGAGACCATACCAAGCATGGCATCGGTGACTTTTGGATCACCATCCCGCGTAATTCGTGGCAGCGCGTCCTCTCTCGTTAGTCCCTTCGTGAAGAGCCGCCACGCGGTTTCCTGATCCATCGTGACGGTGGCAATGGGTGGCGTATCCGCCTCCGCAGCGAGCAGCCATCGTTGACCGGCCCGTGCTGCGAACCACTCGCCACCCGCGTTGCCCGTGATCGCAAGGTGTACGCTCGTACCCTCCGGAGCCTCGACATGCCGCAGGGCGTGCGGGAGCGCGCGAACGAATGTGTCCAGCAACGGCGAGAAGAACCGTGGCTCCTTCAGCCCCGGTTTGCCGACCACGTCCCGAATCTGCTGCTGGTGCAGCCAGCGTTCCGTGTACTCGCGCGCGATGTCCAGCCAGACGGGCGCGGGGTCCGGGCCGGCCCAACTGACCGGCGCGCCGATGGCGGATGCATCCAGCCCGGCGAAGTAGGCGGCGATCTGTGGGCCAGTCAGACGGAGCGAGTCGCAGAGCACGCGCGGGCTGACCCGGCGCGTCGCCTCGACCCACCCATTGTTGAAGCGATTGATGAAGGCGAGTAATTCGTCCCGCCGGGAAAAATCGACACCGACGGTCGCGACCGGATCGTTGTGGGCATCGCGCCTGCGCGACAGGTTGCCGACATCGCCACCCCAGAGATGCAGCGCGACATCATGCACCGACCACCCCGCGCACACCGTCGGCGCGGCCCACTCGGCGTCCGTCAGCCCTCCCAGCAGGTCAAGCAAGGCCGCGTACACGTCCGGGAAGAGATGCGCGACGAGAACGGGCTGCACCGGCCGCATATCCGTCTCCTCCCCCACCTCCAGCGGCGATTGCATCGTGAGAATCTCTTTCCTGTGTCGTCGCTGACGCATCTTGCACGCACGATACGAATGCCGTCAATGCGTCGCGGGACGGATGGCGCGTTTCGTTTGTCGGTATACCCTTTTCCATTGACAGGCCACCGCCGAAACTGCTATATCTGCCGCGCAACGACAGGCGGAATGGGAGAGAATCGCGTTACCCTGGACAAGCGGCCAATGGGAGCCGCTCGGCGATGGCGCGAGAATCACGAAGGGGAGCAAATCCAATGGCAGAGCAGCGTAACAGGAGCAATCGAGACACCTGCGATCCACATGATCTGACCCGCCGTGCCTTCCTCGGTGGGACGGCGGCAGCGGCGACGGCGATCCTCGCGGCGTGTGGCAGTAGCGGCGGCGCGACGGACACCCCCGCACCCAAGGCGTCCCTAGCCGCGTCACCCGCAGCGAGTGGGGCAAGCCCGGCGGCAACAACGGCGGCATCCGGGAGCGCGGCAGCGGTGACGAAGCCTGCCGCCGCGAGCACGAGCGCGCCCGCCGCGGCCGGTGGCGCGGTCCCCGCGCCCACGACGGCAGCGGCGGGCAACGCGAAGAAGGGCGGCGTCCTCAAGGTTGGCGTGCAGGGCGACCCCGTCGCGCTCGACCCGCACAGCACCAGCCTCACCGCGACGAACCACATCGTCGAGCACATCTACGGCCGCCTCGTG